>NZ_RSCK01000001.1:266323-279307 GCF_003991895.1 Chroococcidiopsis cubana SAG 39.79 | reverse complement strand
ACCCCCCTTATTTGCAGAGAATGTGGTTTCAAAATCGCCTTGTTTGCAGTTTCATCTCTCGATGTTTGCAGTTCGCTACAGTTAGACGTGCGATCGGATGAAGAGTACAGCAACGGTAACGTGCCTGGTGCTAAACACATTTACGTGCCACATTTAGAAGAGCATCTTGACGAGTTAGATAAAACTCAAACTATTGCCACCTACTGCGGTAGCGGTTATCGGGCTTCAATCGCTGCAAGTATCTTACAGAAGCATGGCTTCGAGAAGGTAATTAACGTCCCTGGTTCGTGGAATGCTTGGCAGGCAACTTCGCTACCTATCGAGCGGCGTAAGGATGAAGCAGTCAGCATGAAGTAGCTTGCACCTAGACAAGATTGTCGGGAGCTAAGACACAAGGGTAATTGGGATCGCCTACTTCGACTTGAAGCGTGACGTGTTCGATGCCGAAACGGTCGTGCAGTTCTCGGCTGACTTGAACGAGAAACCCATCGCCAGGATGACCTGCGGGCATGACTAAATGAGCGGTGAGGGCAGTCTGGGTCGTACTCATTGCCCAAATGTGTAAGTCGTGAACTCCAGACACATCAGGACGTTCGGATAAATAGGTGCGGACGGCTAGCGGCTCAATCCCTGCTGGAACCGCATCTAAAATTAAATTGAGAGACTCTTGGAGCAGTTGCCAGGTAGTAAGAAGGATGACGGCAGTGACGATTAAACCGATCGCTGGGTCAAACCACAGCCAACCTGTGGCAACAATGGCAATGCCAGCCAGGACAACTCCCACAGACACTGCTGCATCGGCAATCAAATGCAAAAATGCGCCTTTGATGTTTAAATCGCTCTTACTACCTGCAAGAAACATCAAAGCACTGACTGTATTGATGATAATTCCCACTGCTGCCACAAAAATTACAGTTCCGCCTGCGACAGGAGCAGGATTGCGAAACCGCAAAATCGCTTCCCAGCCAATGCCGCCGGAAACAACCAGAAGAAAGCTGGCGTTTAAGAGTGCCGCCAAAATGGAAGAGCGTCGCCATCCATAGGTGCGGCGTGAGGTCGGTCGGCGACGGGCGAGGAGGGTAGCTCCCCAAGCAAACAGCAGCCCTAGAACATCGCTGAGATTGTGACCTGCATCGGCAAGTAATGCGAGGGAATTCGCTAAAATCCCATAAACCGCCTCTATGACGACAAAACTAGTATTGAGGGCAACGCTGATGATAAAAGCGCGGTTGTAGTTGTTAACCGTAAGATCGTGTCCGTGACCTGGATGACTACGTGCCATGACAAATACTTGCAAACAGAGGAAATTGGAATTAGCTTCAAATACTGCGATCTCAAAAGCGAACGGTCAGATCTGCTGATTCACAAGTATGCTCCATTACAACTGCGAGACTATCTCGCCCAAGAGAGATAACACTACAGCGGGGTAAGGTTTTGGGCGATCGCCTTCTGACTACTTTCCAGCAGGCAGAGAATTTTGAAAGTTACGCGGTCCTTTGTAGCCAGAAAGTTGTGCTAGTTCTGATAAGCTTTGAGTCCCCGTGACAGTTTTACCGTTAATGACCCAGGTGGGATATCCCTGCACCCCCGCAGCTTGACACCGATCTGTTTGAGGATTGTTGCCTTTGGGGTCGCACTCTACATAAGGAATGTCCTTAACCGCTTCCTTACCAAATAGCTGTTTTTGGTCGTGGCAGTGAGAACACCAGAAGCCGCCATAGAAGACTGCGCCAATCTGCTTTAAGTGTTGTGCCAGGGCAATTTCGGCTTTGCCGGATGTGGTAGTAATGGGGTATCCTCCTGATGAGGGTTGCTCCGTACTATGGCTGGAGTCGGCGATCGCTGGGTTCTTCACGTTGGCATAAACTCCTAGCGTGCCTACAAGCACGATCGTTGCCACGATAAATCCGGTGAATAAAAGTTGACCGATATCCTGCCAATCCCGTCCGAGGAGCGCCAAAATAAATAGACTAGCTGAAAGGATTGCCGAGCCAACACAGTAGATACAGACTGCCTTAATCTCAACAGCTAGTAGATACATCAGGTAGCCGCTGAAAACCATCATGGCTGTTCCACCAGCAAACAACAGCAAGCCAGTCCAGTTCTCCAACTTCGAGCGCCGAGCTTTGTTTGACTGTGAATTTACTAGCAGAGGAGCCACAGCGAAGACTACCATGCTGGCGTAGGCAAGAAAACCAAATAACGCTAGTGGTAAGCCAAACACAGTAGCGTAGGGGCTGGCAAGAACAATATCGCAGCCAGAAGTCGGACAAGCAGCAGAGCCTTGAGTGAATTTGACGACGGTGAGATAGGCAGTGACTACAGCACCCACTGTAGCGAGTCCTGCCATTAAAGGGCGCGAGTAGCGATGAATCCAAGGGGTATGTCGGTGCTTCATAAAACTCGTATAACTTAAGATGAAAAAAACCGAACAATGGTACGCCACAAAATACTTACTGGGGTTTTGGGCTGACTTTGAATAGCCGCATCCCATTAGCCGTCACCAGCAACGAGGTTCCCGTATCTGCTAAAACTGCCACAACCAGTCCAACTACCCCAAGCGTACCCAGCAGCAAAAACAGTCCTTTCGTCACCAGAGAAAAGACGACGTTCTGCTGAATAATTGATACGGTGCGACGCGAGAGCGCCACAGTGTAAGCCAGTTTTCTCAGATCGTTCCCAACCAAAACTACATCAGCAGTTTCCAGGGCAATATCGATACCGCCGACAGCAAAGCTGATGTCTGCCGCTGCTAAAGCTGGGGCATCATTGATGCCGTCGCCTACCATTCCCACGGCTCCAGAACGTTTCAGTTGCTGAATTTCCTGAAGTTTATCTTGAGGTAGCAGTTCGGCGCGATAGTCTGCAATCCCGACTTGTTGGGCAATCTGTTTAGCAACAGCAGTGCGATCGCCCGTTAACATCACCAACCTTTTGAGTCCGACTCGCCTCAGCTGTCGCACCGCCTCTGCCGCTTCTAGGCGCAAGCCATCAGCCAGCGCGATCGCTCCTAATAATTGGGTTGGCATTCCCACCAATACAGGCGTTTGACCTAGCAATTCAATCTCACTCAGTATTGCTTCAGCTTCTTTTGATAAGGGAATGCCCCGTTCGGCAAACAAGCGTCGATTGCCGACTAAGTAAGAGAGATCGCCAATCTTCGCTTCAATTCCTTTACCAGGTAACGCCATAAACTTTTCGGGAGTCTGGAACTCAACTCCTTTAGATTTAGCGTCGGTGACAATTGCTTTAGCTAGAGGATGTTCCGACTGCTGTTCTAAACTAGCAGCCACCTGAAATACTAGCTTTGCGCTCGTCTGTCCCACAGCATAAACCTTCTGCACTGTTGGCAACCCTTGAGTGATCGTGCCAGTCTTATCAAAGGCAAGACCAGTCAGATGCCCTGCCGTCTCTAGTGCGTTGCCACCCTTGAACAAAACTCCTTGACGAGTTGCCGCGCCAATAGCACTGACAATCGAAACTGGAGTGGAAATGACTAAGGCACAGGGACAGGCAATTACTAGCATGACCAAGGCACGGTAGAGCCAAACATCGGAAGGTTGAGCGAATACTAAAGGTGGAATCAGGGCGATCGCGATCGCCACTGAGATCGCGATGGGAGTGTAGACTGCTGCAAACTTATCTATCCACTGCTGTGAAGGAGCGCGGCTTTCTTGGGCTTGTTCTACCAAATGAATAATTTTGGCTACAGTCGTATCGCTAGCGGTGTGGGTGACTTTGACTTCTAAAAAACCAGCTTGATTGAGCGTCCCTGCATAGACAGCATCGCCAGGAGCTTTATCTTCTGGGATTGACTCTCCAGTAATCGGTGAAGAGTCGATGGCGCTTGTCCCTGACACAACTACACCATCTAATGCCAAGCGTTGTCCTGGTCGAATCGTCAAAATTTCACCGACTCTAATACTTTCGACGGGAACCGTCATCTCCCGCTCTCCCCGTTTGACGGTAGCAGTGGGTGGAGTCAAGTCAAAGAGAGCGCGAATTGCGTTGCGGGTGCGACCGAAGGTGAAAACTTGCAGTGTCGTCCCCAAGGAAAATAAAAAGACGACCAGCGCCCCTTCAAACCAGTCACCTAAAATGACTGCCCCAATTACCGAACTTGTCATCAGCAGATTCATATCGGCGCGGCGCAAGCGTAACTCGAACAAACCTGCCTTTGCAATCGGATAGCCAGCAACGACTATACCGATGCCATAAAAAGCCCGTGCGATCCAAATCGGCAGGGTTAATTGTTGAGCCAGTAAGCCGAAAATTATCCCTACGCCTGCCAGGATGACGCTCTGCCCTCGGCGGTTCGTCATCCAGAATTTCCAGTTGATCGGGTCGGTTTTGTGGGTTGGCGTGTTAGCTATTTCAGCCTGATGATGTTCGCGATCGTGACTATGGTTGTGGCAGTTGTCGTAGCTGTGACGATCCAAGCTGACTTGGGGGCTTTGTTCAACCGTATAGCCTAGACTTTTAACTCGGTCAGAAATGGTCGTCTCGCTGACTAGATTCGGGTTATAGGCAACCTGCAAGCGTTCGGTGGCAAAGCTGACCGATACTGACGCAACACCAGGAATTTGCTGCACCCCCACTTCAATTGTTTTGGCACAGCTACCACAGTCCATCCCGCCAATCTGAAGCATCTGGGTTTTAAGGTCAGGAGTTTGAGTCATGGCAGTTTCTCATCAACCGCGATCGAGTTTAACTGCATTCTATTCCAATTACCCTCACTTATGAACAATTATTCATATATACAATGATTCTCATTTTAGATAGCATAATGAGAGCGATAACCATGCCTCAAACTCGAACTTTTGAAGATGGACAGGCGTAAGAAAAATTCAGCTCGTCACCTGCTACCAACTCCTGATGTACCGACGTGTGAAACTCAGATGGTGCATCTCGAAAATGTCCGCTCTTGCCAGTCAGAGATCGTAACAACAGCCAAGGCTCAGCAGATGGCAGAATTTTTTGCCGTACTAGCAGATCCAAACCGTCTGCGTCTCCTATCTGCACTGACTTCTCAAGAGTTGTGCGTTTGCGACTTAGCGGCATTGACGAAAATGACCCAATCGGCTGTTTCTCATCAACTGCGATTGTTGAAAGCCATGCGTTTAGTCAGTTATCGTCGAGAAGGTCGCAACGTTTATTACGGTTTGGCAGATAACCATGTTATCGATCTTTATCGTGGAGTTGCTGCTCACTTGGAAGATTCTCCAGTTTAATTTCGTAGATTTTTGAGCGAGCTTTGACTTGAAATTTACATAGCAACGCCAAAAACTAACCGTTATTTGCGAGGTTTTAAATGAAATATAAACAGCTTACCCAAGTACAAAACTGGTTACGCCCTATTGTCGTAGGTGCTGCTATTGGAGTAGTGATGGTGACTTATCCAGCAGTAGCAGTAGCGGAGAGATTGAAAGACGATTCTTCGCTGGTCACGCTTCTAACTCAATCGGTAAGTATCAGCCAGAACGTGAAGAACGAACGAGCAATACTACCTGCAAGAGGGCGAGAGATGGTTGTGTATCGCAGTCCATCCTGCAGCTGTTGTGGTGGGTGGATTGACTATATGAAAAAACAGGGTTTTCAAACAAAAGTCATACTCACATCCGACATAGAAGCAGTAAAACAAAAGTATAGCGTTCCCGATCGCCTCGCATCTTGCCACACGGCAGTCATCGATGGCTATGTTGTCGAAGGACACGTACCAGTTCATGATGTTAAACGGCTGCTGCAAGAAAAGCCAAATGTTGTTGGTATATCCGTTCCTCAAATGCCTGTAGGTACTCCTGGGATGGAGATGGGAGACCGCAAAGACCCGTTTACCGTGTTTTCCTTCGATCGCCAGGGTAGAGCTAAAGCCTTTAATAAGTACCCATCCTCGTGAGGCGCGATCTGTCAAAAAATAGCTTCTGCGAGAATGCAATCTCACTCAACATCTATTGCACCTGATGCAGAGATTGATGATGCTGGCAAAAAATCTGAGATTATGAGAAGAATATGAAAAATAATCTTGGTTAAATGAACGACGATGCCAGAAAACCGCCCCAGCCTACCAGAAGTTCACCGCAGTATCAAAATTCCCAATAGTAGTGGCTTTTGGCGCAAGATGCTTGCCTATGCGGGACCAGGGTATCTCGTTTCCGTGGGCTACATGGACCCTGGTAACTGGGCTACAGATATTGCTGGCGGGTCTAAGTTTGGCTACACGCTATTGAGCGTAATTCTGCTGTCGAATCTGATGGCGATCTTGCTGCAATCTCTATGCGTGCGTTTGGGTGTTGCTACCGGACGAGACTTAGCACAGGCTTGTCGGGACTATTTCAATCCAAAAGTTAACTTTTGTTTGTGGGTACTGTGTGAAATCGCGATCGCCGCTTGCGATTTAGCCGAACTACTAGGTAGTGCGATCGCCTTACAGCTCTTATTTGGACTGCCTTTAGTCTGGGGAGTCTGCATTACAGCTCTGGACGTGCTGATGTTATTGTTCCTGCAGGGGAAAGGCTTCCGCTATGTGGAAGCTTTGATAATTATGCTGGTAGCGACAGTAGGGATTTGCTTCGGCTTAGAAATTCTCTTCTCTCGCCCCGACGCGGCAGAAATATTGTTAGGGTACGTACCTAAGCGGGAGATTTTACAAAATCCAGAAATGCTCTACATTGCTATGGGCATTTTAGGTGCAACCGTGATGCCCCACAACTTGTATTTGCATTCCTCAATCGTGCAAACTCGCGATTGGCAACCGACAGCAGAAAAACGGTGGGAAGCAATTAAGTTCGGCACAATTGATTCGACTGTAGCTTTATCGCTGGCACTATTTATCAATTCAGCGATTTTGATTGTTTCTGCCGCAACATTTCATTTTTCTGGTTATCAAGATGTGGCAGAAATTCAAGATGCCTACAAATTACTTTCTCCACTGTTAGGAGTCAGTGCCGCCAGTGCGATTTTTGGTCTTGCCTTACTTGCTTCTGGGCAAAGTTCAACCCTAACTGCAACTTTGGCAGGACAGATCGTGATGGAAGGTTTTTTGCAACTGCGCCTACCACCTTGGTTGCGTCGTTTAGCTACCAGGCTGATCGCGATCGTTCCAGCTTTAATTGCAATTGTTTTTTTTGGCGAACGAAGTACGGGGAATTTATTAGTTTTCAGTCAAGTGATTTTAAGCTTACAGTTATCGTTTGCGGTGATTCCGTTGGTCATGTTTACGAGCAATCGCCGCCGCATGGGAGAATTTGTCAATCCCCTATGGCTGAAAGTTCTAGCTTGGTCAGTCGCTACAATTATCGTCAGCTTAAACGTTTGGCTGCTTTTGCAAACCTTTTTAGGCTGGCTGAAGCTATAGAATAGAAACTTCCGCTCTTTGCCTTCTTTTGCCTTAGTTTCAAGATTTACGGTTGTACGGGAGGTTTGGCTGTTGATGGCTGTTGGATCGTTTGTAGAAAAGTCAACGCTTGTTGGTGGGCGGGGACATTTCCCTGAGCTGAAAAAATTCGCGCTGCTTGCTGTAGATCGGCGATCGCTCCCGATTTATCTCCCAATCGATAGCGAACCGTGCCACGATTACCGTAAGCCTCAGCCATCTCAGGTTGGAGTTGAATGGCTCGGTCGTAATCGGCGATCGCTGCTTTGGCATTTCCCAGCCCTGAATGTGCCAGTCCTCGATTGTAGTAGGCATCGGCAAAATTGGCATCAAATCGTAAAGCCGTGTTAAACTCTGCCAGCGCGCCTGGAAAATTGCCTAATTCTATCATTAAGGTTCCCCGCTTAGTATAGGCATCGGCGTGACGGGGATCGATTCGCAGTGCAGAATTAAAGTCTGCCATTGCTGCTTTATATTCTCCTAGTGCAGCACGGGCAAGACCTCGGTTGCAGTAAGCTTCGACGAAAGTCGGATTGAGCTGCACGACTCGATTAAAGTCTTCAACTGCTCCGTGCAAGTCGCCGCGATCGCTCTTTTCCACTCCTCGATCGAATAAGTCCTGAGCGTTTGTCTCGGTTGCAGGCATTGGCGATGAAGGGTAGTTAGGATTTACCACAGATGCAGCATAGACAGCAGGAGTCAGTCCACCCAAGGCAGTGGCTATTCCTAAAATGGCGATCGCTCTACTTATGTTGTTCATGAATTGGCTCCACAGTTAGAGAACAACCTCAGATTCGTTAGAGAGTATTTCCTGCTAAATGGGCTAGTTCTACCTAAAACCGGATCGAGCAAGGAAAATACGATGTAGATTGAATTCAAATCGGACTTGAAACCGTCGTTGGCGCTCGGGGGCTTACGTCTAGCATAACAAGAGACAGTAATTGAGTTAGCACCTTTAACTCTCGCTGTTGTGAGATTGGCTGGAATTTCCTACACCTAATGCATCCTGCCATTTGTCAGAATAGCGTGGTACGAGAATGCGGACATCGGGATCGGGCAACCCAATCCCTGCATGTTTCAAAGCACCAACGATCGCCATTCTGACTGCTGAGGTTGTAGCCACAAAGTCAGAACGTCGCGAGTCAGTCCAAAAACGCACTTCGATCGCAACATCATCCTGCCCTAGCTCCCGTATCCGCACGGAAACTCTTGGTTCTGCCAACACTCCCGCAGCACTCTGGGCTGCATCTGTGACAACATTCACAACTTTTTGTAAGTTGCTATCATAGCCGATAAATAATTCCACGCTACTGCGGCGGATGGGAGCATCTGTATTGTTGATAATGCGAGAAGTAAAGACTTCTGCATTGGGAACGAGAACCACGCGCCCGTCATAGGTACGTAACTGGGTTGCCCGCAATTCGATCCGCTCGACACTCCCTTCTGTCTCACCCACGACGATCTGGTCGCCTAACTCAAACGGGCGCAGAATCAGGATCAAAATCCCGCTGACGAAATTAGACAGGATATCTTTGAGGGCAAAACCCAAGGCAAGTCCAGTTAAACCCAAGCCAGTCGCAACGGTGCGCGGATCGAAACCAAAGGCATCCAATGCGACAATTACACCTAAAGTCCAGACAGCGTAGTAGGCGACCTGCTTAATCAGGTTTTCCACGGTTAAATCTTCCACAATATGACGGAAGATAATCCGCATCAACCAACGTACAGTAGCGGCGATCGCCCAAAATAATCCAATGACCAACCCAGATGCGATCGCACGCGGGATAATCGCGATCGCAGATTCTAGCAATCGCCCAAAGGCAGTCGCAATCGATGCCTGGACTTCAGCCACAAATCGCCCCCAAGGGGAGAGCCGCCGCCCACTCGCCTGCTTGAGGGCGATATTAATTGCTTGCGACCATTGAGTTGCTAGAGCATTAACTGTAGTCAAGTTATCCTGTGCGTCGGTTGGGGTGACGGTGACTACGGGTACTCCAGCGATTGTAATCACGCGCTCAGCCCGATCTGCTCTGGTTGTCTCAATTTGGGGTGCGGCGATCGCTGCTGGATTTTCTAATAACCTATTCATCCGTCGCTCGATTTGCCGCGCCCTCGCTTCGGCATCAGTCTTCTCTACTGCACTAACGCGAAACACCGAACGACCGTCAAGACGTACAGTCACTCGTTCGTCTTGCGCTCCTACCGAACTAGGAATAATTGTTGTCGTCAGGATAGCAAACAGCAGTAGCCAACTCGCAGCAATTTGTGCCAGCTTTTGTTGACGGCTCGCGATCGCTCTCCTGTTTTTGGGCATGACAAGTCCATTCTTCTTCCTAAAAAATAAAGCGTGGCTCCACAATTGTCGTCACGCTTGAGTCAGAAATAGTAATGCTAATTTGCTAGCTTTTATCTCCTTGCTGCGGCTCAGAATACTCAAACTCACAATCTCAATGTTGCGAGCAGATTGAAAAGGATCGAGTTAATCAGGCTCAAAGCAATGGAACCGAGTAAGGCACTCCAAATTCCCCACCGCAACCGAAATCCCGTAACGAGAGCAGCAGCTAGACCAAAAATAATTGCATTCAAAACAAATAGGAATAAACCTAAAGTTAAAAGAATCAAAGGAAAGGTAAAAAATCCTAAGATCGGTCGCAACAAAGCGTTCAAAACTCCAAAGACTGCGGCGGAAATAGCTGCTTTGCCAAAACTGTCAATTTCTACCCCTAGCGGTAGCCGCGCAATAATTAAAAAGCTAATGGTAGTGACTAACCAGGTGATGAGGATGCCAAGCATAATAAATATCTAGAGAATTGGCGATCGCGTAAGACATTCAGAATTCTCAAATTGCGAATTCTGAGCGTAATACTTATTCTAGTTTCCGCTTGTCAACTCTTAACACTAGAATTCGGCAAAGTTGTAGCCGACACCAATCGCTAGCTCGGCACTGGTATCGCCAATGTTGTTCATTTGGAAATAGCAAAATTCTTTTCGCCGCACTTCATATTTCCCTAGAGTCAGAAATAGCGACATTGAATAGTCAACCACATCGTACAGGCTAAGCTTGGAGGCTTTGCCCCAGCAGGAGCAGCACCAAGAGGAAGGTAAGGTTGTAAGTAAGGATAGCGGACTAGTTACGACTTTTTGAATCCGATGCAAGCAATACTCGTCCAACGCGCTAACCCAAAAGTGAAGGGATAGCAACGAATATCGGACAATCCTGCTTCAGCCATCAGATGAGTTACTTCCTTCGGACTAATGCAACCATTTCCCCAATGCCATTGAATGCACCACCCCAGCAAACCTGGACGAGTCACGGTAAGAACGATCGGTGCTTTTGGACGCAACAGCCTGACCATTTCTTGGAGTCCTGCCCTCGGATTTGATAAATGTTCCAGCATATGGGCGCTCAGAACTAAGTCAAAGGCGTTGTCATCAAATGGAAGGCGATTGACATCGCTTTGGCAGACTTGGCAATCTACTCCTGAGCGAACTAATAACTGGTTTGCCTTTGCCAACATCTCTGGGGAGATGTCTACGCCTGTAACGTGTAATTTGGGACTCACGGTTTTAGCTAGAGCCAGACTGAAATCAGCAGTACCTATGCCGCAATCGCAAATAGTTGAGCCATCCTGCAAATGAGCTAGCACACCTGAGTGTTGCAAAGATTGGAACAATTTCGCGTAGGCACGGCTATAACCCAGCCATGTGAGGTGACGATGCCAGCATGGAGCCGCTGTGTTATACATCCGAGTCAGTTGCTCGGTGGTGGGATAAACTCGCCCAATCGAGATTTGCCAGTATCCAATGACCCATTCCATCGCTCGAATTCTCAACTGCTACTTTAGCTTCAATGTCGCTCTGTAGTAGCAATAGATCGCTAGTCAAATGGATAGTTGGAGGACGATTGAAAGGATAGTTTTGGCGAGCGCAATGTCAAAGAAAAGGGGCTAGTATAGCGCCCCTACGCGAATTTATTGCTCTAATATTTGCAGCAAATCGTTTGGAATAGACATGCGCTCGGAGTCACTGATGTTAACTCTGCCATCTCGAAGATATCGCTTGCGTCCAAACAACAAAGTGAGAGGAATAGCCAACACAGTTGGGATTATTTGACCAGCTATTTCTTTCACATCTCGTTGCTTCCACGCTAATTTGAGCATTTCCCAGTGAGCGATCGCGTGCGGCAAAGGATCGGCTTGACCGAGAATGTGCGCTCGCTGCAATGCCGTCCATGCATCTGCAAAATTTTCAGTTCCAATGGCAGCTCGCGCCTGACGTATTTCTGTTTCAAAGTGCTGGCGCACAATTGTTTTCATAATTTTTCGTCCTTTCGATCTTTCTAATTTCCATGTTGCAATCTCATCGCCATTAGCCACTAGCCAAAAGGATAGTTAAGAGGATAGTTTATTAGACAGAGTTTTGTCTCACGCTCGATCGCTGAAGGGATGTCATGCAAACAAGATTTATACTTGTCGTCAGTTCTCTGATATTACTTCCAGTTGCGATCGCTGGTACTTTTGCACGTTTGAGTGCTGCGAGCCAAACACCTAGATCGCCGTATGTCGAGCGATTATCTAGCCCGATTCGCGGGTTAAGTACGCGAGAAGTTGACGATTTATTGAATGGGCGTGGTGCAGGGTTCGCACGTATGGCTGAGCTGAATGACTATCCTGGACCAAGACACGTCCTCGATCTCAAAGAACAACTTAATCTCTCTGCCAAGCAAACTCAGCAAGTGCAAGCCGCGTTTGAAAAGATGAATGTAGAAGCTAAGCGATTGGGACGAGAGATTGTCGCTCAGGAGCAGCGTTTGAGTATAGCTTTTGCTAACAAAACCATTGCACCAGCCAAGTTACAAACCCAAATCGAAGCACTTGCAACACTGTACGGTAAATTACGCCAAACACATTTGCAAGCTCATTTAGAGATTACTCCTCTACTCTCATCCAAGCAAATCGCCACCTACAATGTGCTGCGAGGCTACACTGATGGTAAGACACCGATTAGACACCACGGCAACTGATAATTCGGCATCTGCTACTCAATTCTTGTGACAGTATTTAAATTCGACGTAGAGCATCCCGAGCCGTCGTACCTCTATACTTAAGGTCGAGCAACCCGATTTACGCCAACAGCCCTAGTTCTCTCGCTCTTGCTACTGCTTGCGTGCGGTTGCTAACATCTAGCTTGCCATAGATATTGCGGGCGTGCCATTTAATCGCGGCAAGGGTGACGAAAAGTTTATCTGCGATCGCTCGATTGGAAAGACCTTGAGCTAGATGGTGCAAAACCTCCAGTTCGCGATCGCTCAATGGTTCGATGAGTGGCTGAACTTTAGCAGATGTCCCCTCAACATGACTAAAGGCTGCTAACAAGCGATTGACTGATTGAGGATGAATCTCTTCCGCAACAGCTAGGTGTAGTAACTCCGCCATCGGCTGACCTTCATCCACAAACAAACGGATATAGTCTCCTGTATGGGGAAGATCGAGCGCTTGTTGCAGTAGATGCAGCGATCGCTTCCGCTCTCCACGAATGTGCCAAACTATAGCTTGCAGCATCAACACTTCCATTACTCGTGCTATGCGCCCACCTGCTGCGGTGAAATCATA
>NZ_RSCK01000001.1:259211-266313 GCF_003991895.1 Chroococcidiopsis cubana SAG 39.79 | reverse complement strand
TGGCACAGAACGGTTGCCTCATCGAGCCGACCGCGCAAGGCGAGAAACTGCGCCTGCAAATACAATGGGGCGATCGCCGGATCTGCTATGCCTCTGTTTTGACCGATTTGAGTCACTTCGGGCAGCAACCTTCTAGCTGCTGCATAGTTGTCTGCCACAAAGTAAGTCACGCCGAGATTGAGTAGAATGACTGCCCGCAGCCAAGAATCGTCTTGAGGCAACTGCTGCAAGGCTCGTTCCATCAGCGTCACTGATTCAGCCGTTGCTCCCTGTTGACGCGCTTGTATGCCTTTAATCGCAGTCACCAGCCCCCATAACTTTTCGGTATTCGCCGATGGTTTTTGTTGTTGCAGCAAGGATTCCAGCGATTGAACCGCCTGCACTGCGGCAGGAAATTGAGCTGTAGAGTAGAGCGCCCAGGCATAAGATAGCAAAAGCCACGGGCGCGTCCAAACGAGACCGTCGGGCATTGCCTTTAGAAATGTTAGCAACCTGGCAGGCTCAACCCGTGGATTGGTCAGTTGAGCCTCTCGCTCGATCGAGTCTGCTGCTTGGGGGAAATCGCCAGCGGCGATCGCGTGGCTAATTGCTTCGGTGACAAATCCATGATGTTTGTACCACTCTCGCGCCCGACGATGATACTCGCTCACCTGCTCCGGTTCTGTCCGTTGCAAGCGATCCAAGAGCAGTTGGCGAAACAGGTGGTGATAGCGATACCACTGCCGATTGTCGTCCAGCGGCACAACAAATAGGTTGCGGTGTTCTAGCTGTGCTAAAGTCTCCGTCCCATCGAGCGAGCGAGCGCCTTCCACAACTGCTTGGCAAAGATCGCCACACATGCGCTCTAAGATGGAAGTGCGTAGGAGAAATGACTGGAGAGGTTTGGGCTGACGCTCTAGCACCTCTTCAACTAGGTAGTCCAGAATGTAATGCCGATCGCCTGTTAACGAGGCAATAAATGTCGAAATGTCTTTGACATCGCGCATTGATAGCGCCGCTAGTTGTAATCCCGCAATCCATCCCTCCGTCCGTGCTTGAAGTGTCGCTACTTGCTCTTGTGATAGAGATAGTTGCATTGACTGGTTGATGAATGCAGTCGTCTCTGCTAGGGTGAAGCATAAATCTGCTGCTCCCAGTTGCATCAACCGATCGCGGACGCGCCATCGCGCCAGTGGTAGGGGTGGATCGATGCGAGAAGCGAGCGCCAAGTGTAGTTGCGGTGGCAAACGATCGAGCAAAAAGGTCATAGCCTCATGAATTGGACGAGCGGCGATCGCTTGATAATCGTCCAAAACTAAAATCCGCTCGTCCGAAAAACTGGTAATTTCGTTAATCAGCGGGATCAAAAAAGACTCGAACGATGGGGATTCGAGCGATCGCAGCATAGAGAGCGTTGTGGCTCCAATATTGGGGTGGGATTGTTGTAAAGCCGCAACAAAATAAGTCCAGAATCGGAGCGGATCGTTATCCCCTTCATCGAGCGATAACCAACTGCTAGGTAGATTAGTTTGACGCAACCACTCGCTCAGTAGGGTGGTTTTACCAGAACCAGCTGGAGCCGAAATTAGGCTTAACTTGCCTGACAAACTACAATTCAGTCGTTCGAGCAGGCGATCGCGCCGTACCAGAGAAGATCGAACTGGTGGAATGTGGAATTTTGTCAATAACAGGGAATTAGTCATCGATGATGCCCCTCAACCCTAATTCACGCTGCTTGGCTAACGCATTACTACCAAATCAACCACTGAGAATTTAACTCAAGAGCAAATAAAGGCTTTAGAAAGTTACTAGACAAACTACTTTACTTTACAATGGCTCGGCGCTGGTCGTCAGCGATACCAGAGTAATGCACGAGCCAACTTATTGTTTAGAAATCGAGCGGCAAAGTACCTCATTACATAGGTTTCGAGCTTCTATATCTGACATGAGAAAGTTGGCGCTTGACGAACCAAATTGTCAGAGGCGGTATCAGCATCCACATCAATAGTGGCACTAGTCCAGTACCGAAGAAGGGGAGCGTTGGCATAGAATTGGCATATGTCCATACACCCAGCGGTCCAGTTGCTAGGGCTTCAAAAATAACTGTAATAACAACTCCTACAAGTATAAAAATACCGACGTTCCAGCGGCTTAGTTGATGAAACCATTGACGCGATTTTGATATAGCTGCGACCACCCAAAAGGAGGCAAGTGAGATTCCAACATCCCCTAGTGTAGCGAGAGTGCAATTTCTAGTGATGTCAAAGCAGGAAAGTTCAGATGGAACTTGATAAAACGGCATTTGCTGAATTTCCCAAAAGAAAGACAACAAAAATGAGAATACACTTACATTCCATTCGGGCGAATCCAGCCAACCAAAGAAGTGCATGGCGTTTTGACGATTTGACATACGACAATTTAAGTAAGTCCTTAAGACAATCGTTCAATAGTGAAGCGAGGTAGCGTTTTGGCGATTGACCTAAAACCCGCCATTGATTTCACCTGCGCTTCGTCATTCCAGTTCTTTCCAAGTTTTGCCGCCATCTTGGGATTGAAAGACAGCATTGTTTTTATTCACTGCGTAAAGCACCTGGGGATTGCTGGGGGCGATCGCCAAATGTAATATTGTTCCGTTCGTTCCAGTTCCCAACGGCTGCCACGTCTTGCCATTGTCAGCACTGCGATACAGACCAGGTGCCGATTGGAGGGCGCGATATCCAACCAGCACACTGTGGTTTCCCTGTTTCAATAGGGCTAAACCTACTACGGGTGCAGTTTGAGTGTTGGGAACTAACGTCCAACTGTTGCCACTGTCGGTACTTTCATACAAACCTGAGCGAGTCGTGGCAAACACGCGAGCGGCATTTTGGGGATCGACCGTCAGGCTAAAGGGAGCATCCCCTAGCCCAACCATGCGCGGCTGAGTCCAAGTTTTACCGCCATCCGTTGAAGCATGCAATCCCTGCGCTCCAGAAGCGGGCCAGCCATAAAAGATATTTGGATTGCTCGGCGCGATCGCCAAAGCGTGAAAATCCACTCCTGGTAGCGAAATTTGTTTCCAGTCCAGTCCTTGGTTGTCGCTGATTTGAAATCCTAGATTGCCGCCTGTGGGTGGGTGACCGCTGGAGTAAAAGCGGTTGGGGTTGGTAGGGTCAGCGGTAAAGCCCATGTAGTCAGCCCGTTGTTTACCCATCCAAAACCACTGCCCAGTTTCGGAACGCTGAAGCAGTCCATGATGGGTAGCAACATAGGCGACCGCTGGATTAACTGAATTGACTGCTAACCCGTGTACGTGAGTTGTTTCCCGCCAGGTTTTCGGGGCAGGGGTGAGCGTGACCGCTTCATTTGAGGAAGCTGTTTCCTTTTCCTGATTGGCAGCAGGTAGCTGTACCCGATTTGCTGTCGAAACATTTGAAGGTTGCTGGTTAGAGGAGGCAAACCATAAACTCATGCCGCTAACTAATAAAACAAAAGCGGCAATGGGCAGAGCATATTTTAATGCTTTTTTGCTCCTCGGTTTTCTAAAATTTTTACTTCTCGAATCTGGCTGACTCATTTACTTTATTTTCCTATGGAATCTTGTCTGCGGGAAGGCGAGAATCTGGTTCAGTTATGACACAACGCTAACCTGGATTTAATTGGGCTTTATTTCTTCAACTTAGCCAAATCCAAAGTTTATTCTTCCTTGGTTGGGGAGCAAACAATACTGTCATCAATTAAATTTGTTTAGGCTTGAAGCTGAGACGATTTCTTTCAAAAGTCATATCGCGTCCGGTTAATCGACGGTAAATACCGTAAGAGCGGGTTTATCGAGTTTTTTATATGTATGGATATCTCTGGTAATCCCGCCCCTACAATAATCCGATCGTTTCAACGAAATTGATATTAGCGCCGTTTATTCTGTTCCAAGGCATTAATCTGCCTGACAATGACTTTCTGTTGCTGTTGCGAGTTTTACAGATATTGCTTCAGTTGAACAAGCTATTCCTCGCGGCTGAAAACAGAACTAGAAGTCTACTGCCTGGGCGTGCGGTTCATCATGTTTTGTCCAGGACGGTTGTTCTGGTGATTCATCATTCCAGGCATATTGTCACTATCCATCATGTTCTGCATCATGCTCATCATGGAGTTGCATCGCTCCATCATTTGGTTCATTTGTTGCATCTTCTCCATCTTCATTTCATTCATCTGTGTTTCATTTGGAGTTGACTGCGTTTGAGTTTGGGCTGTTCCAGACGCAGAAGGTATTACTAAGCGATCGTGGTTGCGTGCAAATGCTGGAATAGCTGTCAACCCTAATAGTGCTAGACCAGCTGCAGCAGATCTGATGACTGTTTGAATGCGTGTAGTCGTGTTCATGATTAACCGTTATGATTCTGTCGCTCAATCAGTTCCTTTTGAACTGACTTTAGGCTAAACTCTCAAGTTGACTTGAGAGTCAAGTCTTTCTGTATCTTCTTTAACAATGCTTCATCCAATCAAGTAATAGTACCAAGAACTTTCACCTACCTCGCTTGAGGAAAGGTGACTTGATTAATTCCCCAAAGGGAATTGGCTACGTCTCTGGCGATACTGAAAGACAAATATCTCTCAACGATGCAAGTTAGAAAAGGCTTGGGCAGATGCACAGGCGCAAAGTAACTTTGATTCTTAGTTCAAACGGGTTAGTTATTGCTTAGTAGATACTTGTAAAGCCGTCCTTCGCTTCGCGGGCATGACGGGGTTTCAGATCCATTTTTCTGATGAAGTTCAGCAGTCACCTTGCTACAACTTCTATGGAGTGCCAATGCTTACTGTATCGAGTATTAGCATTAGTTCACTAGCTCTACTAAGCGTGGATTATTCTACCGCCAGGGCGAAGAAGGACTGGCACATCGTCATCTGTTGGGCTTTCGAGAGCTTATTAGATAGCTATTTCCAACAAATATGGGCAATATAAGCGTAAGTCTTGACTCTACAGCTGACTTTAGACTTTAAGCTGAAGATATTCAGAGTAGATTACCCCATATTTACTATGACTGCTGCGAACAAAACTTGTGGAGAGGTCTTGCCAAACAAACTTCTCAAGATTGGAGAACTGGCAGAAAAAACAAATGTGGCTGTGGCAACTATCCGATATTACGAATCTTTAGGGTTGATAGAACCAGCCCAAAGAAGTAAAAGTGGCTACCGCTACTACACAAGTAATGCTATCAAGCGGGTGCAATTTATCAAAAAAGCGCAATCCTTACAGTTTTCCCTAAGCGAAATTCAGCAAGTACTGGGTGTACGGAATCGAGGAAGTGCTGCCTGTCCCCTCGTCCGAGACTTACTGAATCAAAAAATTGCTCAGCTTGAGGAGCAACTATATCGTATGAAGGCACTGAAGACAGAGCTTGAGGCGTATCGAAAACGTTGGGCAGACAGACCCTTAGACGATCCTTGTAGCCAAGAGCTTTGCAGCTTAATTGAGGAAGTAGCTGAGCATTCACTATCCAGCGAACCAAATCTCTAGTCAGAGTTCGGAAGAAACTAGCCTCAGAATAGGTAAAATTTCGTTTTGTTGTAAAGAAAATTGTCTTTATGCTTGACTCTCAAGCTTAATGGAGAGTCCAGAATATTAGTAGTAGAAAATCAAGAGTGCGTACTGGATGAATATCATGAACAAACGTCAAATTGAGATCTTTGTAGCCGACTGTCCTCTTTGCAATGAAACAGTTCGGTTGGTGCGAGAACTAAGTTGTCCTAGTTGTGAGGTGTCAATATATGACCTGCGGGAGGGACAGACACACCCAACTTACCTGGAGAAAGCCGAGCAGTATGGAATTCAAGCTGTTCCCGCGCTGGCGATCGATGGAAAACTGGTTTTGACTGGTAAGCCAAATCAAGAGCAACTACAAGCTATTGGTGTAGGTCAGCCTCTAAGTTGAAATTGGCGGTGTAGATTACCAGCACTTTCGGGCTAACGTTCCAGCAATTGTTAGCCCACAAATCATTGGTGTGGCAACCAAAAGGACTTGAAGTTGTATGGGAGTTTTCCGCAACTCTTTTCGCAGTTGGTCATTCAATAACATCCAAAATTCATATGACTAAAACCACAGTTCGCGAACAATACGACCGAATGGCAGCGAAGTACGATCGACGCTGGAACAGTTATATTACCAACACGCTGTCATTTCTCCAAGATTGGGCGCAGATTTCTTTCCAGGACAAAGTGCTGGATATTGGTTGTGGAACGGGAGAATTTGAACGGCTGGTACTGACCCAGCAGCCGACGCAAGAGATAATTGGAGTAGACATTTCAGAAAAGATGCTGACGATCGCCTGCCAAAAACTTCACGCCTACCCCAACGTTTCGTTTCATACTGCACCTGCGTCGGCACTACCATTTGGCGATCGCAGCTTTGATATCGTTGTATCTGCCAGTTCTTTTCACTATTTTGAAGACCCTGTGGCAGCATTAGTAGAAATGAAGCGGGTTTTGCAGCCTCACGGTAGAGTCGTAATTCTAGATTGGTGCAAAGATTATTTGTTGTGTCGGCTCTGCGATTTGGTGCTGAAATTTTTTGACCCAGCTTACCAGCAGTGTTACACCGAAGCAGAGTTTCATCACTTGCTGGAGCTAGCAGGTTTTGACATCCACCGTGCTACCAGATTCCGCTTTAATGTCGTTTGGGGAATGATGGTAGCGACAGCTACGATTCATAATTAGTTTGTCTCCATACTTCAAATCATCACTGGGTATCGCTTAGAAAGAAAGCCACTCCCCTAGAAATACACATTCAACTCGAACTGTCTGCAACATTCACCCAAAAATCAGCCGTGACGATTTTGCCATTACGGTTAAATTGACCCCAAAGTTTATACTTTCCCGAACGAGGAAAACGAGTAGCAAAATGCACTTGTCCAGAAGGTGTATCTTTTAGTGCATGAGCGTGGACGTAATCGTTCGATGTGAGAGGGGATGACTGTCTCAGGATAACCAGATGTCCCTTCTCTCCTAAGTAAGGTTGCAAATCTGTAATCGACCGATCGTTGGCTGCATCTTGTAGATCGAACATCAAAGTGACTTCTTCACCTGCTTTAACTGTTGCTGGAGAAAGTTCTAAATTAACTTTTGTATCGGCAAACGTTTTCGTGCGAT
>NZ_RSCK01000001.1:256703-259201 GCF_003991895.1 Chroococcidiopsis cubana SAG 39.79 | reverse complement strand
TCCATTTTTACAGCAGGTGGGCGATCTCCAGAAACTCTTGTTTTCAGCACTGAAACTCGTTCCTGTTGTCCCGTCGGTTTGTAGTCGCTGAAGAACGTATAGCTTCCAGGTTGGGGAAAACGAGCTTCCACCTCAAAGCGTCCATTGCTTTTGTAGACAGGATGTAAGTGTGCGAACGACTGTAGATCGTCGCTGACCATAATTAAGTGCATCAGTTCTTCTTGGAACGTGTCAAAATTGGCGATCGCGTTTCCATTGGAGTCTCGAATTTCAATCGCTAATTCAACGGAGGTATTGGGAGCGATCTTGTCTGGAGTTGTCAGTTTGGCTTTGGTAGCAGTTTTCTTCTCTCCGTCATTAGCACGATCCATCCCGTGTCCTTCATGGTTCACGTTTGCTTGTGCATGCTCGTTATGCTCGGTTGTACTACTCGCCATTGTTTCTTGAATGTTCGATGATGACGAGCAGCTTTGAACGAATAATAAGGTAGTTGCTATGGTAAACGCGATCGCTAAACGATTCATAAACTTTCTCCTATTTTCCAGCAGTCAATTAATCCTAAATTCTCCTGTAGGCTAGAGAGTCAAGGATTTTTCTCATAATTTCAGCAATTAAGCCCGATTATTGTCTGAATACGCAGCTTTTCGGGAACGAGATAACTGCAAGCGAACAGAACCGATCGCGATATATAAAATCGGTACGACAAACAAACTCAAAAATGTCGCAACTAGCATTCCTCCGAAAACTGCCGTCCCGAGCGATTGGCGACTGGCTGAACTCGCACCCGTAGCAACCACCAACGGGTAAGTTCCGAGTAGTGTTGAAATAGCGGTCATCAAAATCGGTCGCAAGCGTTCTTGAGAAGCTTGCACGGCTGCTTTGGTAACTGAAAGTCCCTGCTCGTGCAGTTGATTGGCAAATTCCACGATTAAAATCGCATTCTTACTTGCCAAGCCAATCAGCATCACTAACCCAACTTGACAGTAAATATCGTTGTACAAGCCGCGCATTGACTGAGCGAGCAATGCCCCTAAGATTGCCAAAGGAACAGATAACATAATCGTCAAGGGATCGATGAAGTTATTGTATTGAGCAGCCAATACCAAAAAGACAAAGAGCAGACCGAAAGCAAAAATGATGGGAGCTTGACCGCCTGACTCGATCTCTTCTAAAGAAATTCCCGACCATTCGTATCCCATACTTGCTGGTAGTATCTCAGCAGCTAGTTTTTCCATTGCTTCGATAGCTTGACCGGAACTAAAGCCAGGAGCTGACGCACCATTGATTTCAATCGAGCGCAATCGGTTGTAGTGATTAATCGTTTGCGGTCCCGTAGTAGACGTAACGTTGACGAGATTGCTCAGGGGAATCATTTCGCCCGTTTGCGATCGCACGTACAGTTGACCGATATTCTTGGGGTTAGAACGAAACGGCGTATCTGCCTGGACGTAAACTCGGTAAGTCTGTCGAAATGCCTCAAAGTCATTGACGTAGCGCGAACCGAGAAAAATTTGTAGCGTACTGTAGATCTCGTCTACAGGCACTTGTAAAGCTTTAGCTTTGTCGCGATCGACTTGAACGAGTAACTGCGGCGCATTAGCAGTATACGTGCTAAATACCCTTTGCAATTCTGGTGTTTGGTTGGCACGCTCCAACAACTTACCCATCGTTTGTACAAGGGTATCGATCTCGTTGTTATTACTCCGATCTTGTAACTGAAAGACAAAACCGCCTATACTACCCAAACCTTGAATTGCCGGAGGATTTACGGGAAGTACAGTTGCTTCCAAAATCGCAGAAAGGGGTTGTTGCACTTGAGCGATCGCCGCTTGAGCAGATTGGTGAGGTTGTTGGCGATCGCCCCAAGGCTTGAGTGGTGTTAAAATCAAACCTTGATTAGCAGTGTTACCAGTAAAGCTAAAACCGCCCAAGGCAAAAGTTCCGGCAACTTCAGGGTTTTTCAGCAGTATAGTTTCAGCTTGCTCGATAACTTGACTGGTGTAATTGAGCGAAGTGCCATCCGGTCCCTGAATCAGGTTGATAAAATAGCCTTGGTCTTCATCGGGAAGAAAGGCTTGCGGCGTGCGAAGATAAAGCCAAGCCGTGAGAAATAATGATGCAACAAATGCCGCAATTAAGATCGCTTTTATGCGTGTTAGGAGGTGGAGCGTCTGCTGGTATCTTCGGCGCAACCAGTCTAGAAACCGATCGAACCGAGTAAAAATCCAGCCTAAGATCCCTGGATATCTTGGTTCCTGGCGTAACAGCAAGGCAGAAAGCGCAGGCGTGAGCGTTAAAGCATTGAAGGTGGAAACGCCGATAGCAAAGGCAATAGTGAGGGCAAACTGTTGGTAGAGCTGTCCGGTAGAGCCTGGAAAGAAAGCAACTGGAACGAATACTGCCATCAGTACGAGCGAAGTAGCAATTACAGCTCCAAATAGTTCGTGCATTGCCTCCGATGCAGCTCGAAGCGGACTTAGCCCTTTTTCTTTCATCAA
>NZ_RSCK01000001.1:161849-256693 GCF_003991895.1 Chroococcidiopsis cubana SAG 39.79 | reverse complement strand
TCTTCGACAATGACAATGGCATCATCCACTACCATTCCAGTTGCCAGAATGATGCCAAACAACGTCAGGCTGTTGATGGAAAAATTGAATGCTTTAACGAATGCAAAAGTGCCGATTAAAGAAACTGGAATTGCGATCGCGGTAATCAGGCTAGCACGCCAGTCTTGTAAGAAAACGAAAATCACCAGCACGACGAGGGCGATCGCTTGCCACAAAGTATTTACTACCTCTTGACGCGACTCTTCGACAAATAGAGTTGCATCATAAGGAATTTCATAGACAATACCTGGGGGAAAATCCTTTGCCAGTCGCACCAACTCAGCTTTAACTCCATCAGCAACAGTCAAAGCATTACTGCCAGGAAGCTGAAAGATTTGATAGCCAACTGCCTTGCGATTGCTGTAGCTAGCTGTAGAGCTGTAATCTTCGGCTCCTAATTCTGCTCTGCCTACATCCTTGAGCTTCACCAGCGTACCATCTGCACCCGTTTTCAACACCAAATTCTCAAACTCGGTTGCTTCTTTCAGCCGACCTTGAGCTTGTACGTCAATTTGATATAGCTGCTCGTTGGGGGCAGGTGGTTGCCCAATACGTCCGATTCCTAACTGGATGTTCTGCTCGTTGAGCGCATCTACCACGTCTTGGGTAGTCAAGCCTCGACTTGCCATCTGAGGTGGGTTCAGCCACAGTCGCATAGCATAGCGGCGCTCGCCAAACCGAGCAACATTACTCACGCCTTCAACTCTTTCTAAGCTATCTAGGACGTAGAGATCCATGTAGTTGCTGATGAAGTTCTCGTCGTATTTGTCTGACTCTTGGCTGTAAACTGCGATTCCTAAAATAGCTGCGCTCGATTGCTTGCTGACGGATACTCCAGTTTGTTGTACCACTTGAGGCAATCTCGGTTCGGCTACAGAGACTCGATTGAGAACGTTCACCAATGCGGTATCGGGATTATACCCTAACCTAAACGTAACGGTGATGTTGCTAGTACCGTCGTTGCTGCTGGTTGAAGCTATGTATCTCATGCCCTCAACGCCGTTAATCTCCCGTTCCAATACATTTGTCACCGTTTCTTCTACAACTGTGGCACTTGCCCCAACATAGTTTGCCCTGACGACGATTTGCGTTGGGCTGATGTTGGGAAACTGTGCTATGGGTAACGTGGGGATGCTAATCAGTCCGACTAGCAAGATGATGAGGGCGCAGACAATAGCGAAGACGGGTCGCTTGATGAAGAAATCGACGAACATGATTTACATCTTGATGAATCAGGGCGATCGCGGTTGGTGAAGTAGGGGAGGATTGGCTTTGCGAGGAAGAATTGGTGCACTATCTTTCGCCAACACACCTGAAAATAAGAGGACTTTTCCTGGCTGAGGTTAGTCAACCTAGCGTATCGTTCAATGCTTCTTAGTTTGACGAGCTACCTGCAAACGCCTCCTATAGACCAATCTCTTGCTTCAGTTGACTCACCCAAGTTTTGATGCGCTCTTGCGTTAAATCGGATTGATTATCTTCGTCCAATGCCAGACCGACAAATTTCCCATCGCGTAAGGCTTTAGAATCAGTAAATTCATAGCCTTCTGTAGACCAATAGCCAACTGTTTCGCCACCTTGTTCGGCAATTTTTTCTTCCAACATACCCATAGCATCTTGGAAAGTGTCGGGATAGCCTACTTGGTCGCCTTCACCAAAATAAGCTACTTTCTTACCCGTGAAGTCGATATTGTCAAGTTCATCGTAAAAATTTTCCCAATCGCTTTGCAGCTCGCCAATATTCCAGGTAGGACAACCGATGATGATATAGTTATAGCCTTCAAAATCACTTGCTTCAGCCTTGGAAATGTCATTTAAGTCAACAACACTATCTCCGCCAAACTCTTTCTGAATTATTTCTGCCGCAGTTTGCGTGTTGCTGGTTTGAGTTCCAAAAAATAAACCAATCTTAGTCATTTCTTTTCCTCATTAGAACTAAAACTAATTTAAATTCTCTAGCTGACTGGAGAGTCAAGGGTAAACCAAAAAAGATCTAACTGGTGATAAAGTTTTGAGGCATGAAATAGATAGTGCTTAATTGAAAGAAGCACTAAATGTAAAAGCTATATTTACAAAGGTGCTCAACTAAACCTAGAAGCGGCTGACAACTGTTTGTCAAACTACGTTTATTGCTGTTTCAGCACAGTTTTTAAGGTTAACGTAGCTAACTGGCAGAGCGATCGCCAGTAAATAAAGAAAATCGAGAATATACCTACGATTTTCTAACTATTCAGTTTTGAAGTATTTCACAACTCAAATCATATTCAGCTTTTAGGTGAAAGAGAAAACTTGAGATTTTAATGCCCAAGTGCCGCTCTACGCACGTTCAATAATCGGGCAAATCGTCTCTTCAGGATGTTCCGGTATAGTCTTCCAACCAGAGAGTAGCCCTTGTAACTCTAACTTGAGAATCTGTAGCTGCTGGATTTGTTTCTCGATTTGGGAAACCTTATCTTCCAACTCAATCTTGACACGATCGCACGGTAGCTCGCCGCGATCGTAAATATCTAAAAAATCTTTAATTTCTGCTAGGCTTAACCCTAGTCGCTGCGCCCGTTTAATAAAGTTCAAACGAACTAAAACATCAGAGCTGAATATTCTAAATCCACCTTCCGTTCTCCCCGATGTTTTGAGCAAACCTAGCTCCTCATAGTAGCGAATTGTTTTGATTGGTACGCCACTTTCCTTAGCAACTGAACCAATTAATTTTGTCTGTTCTTGAACTAACATATTCAGTTCCTCTGCTGGCAAACTCAGTCATTTCTATCCTAAACTCTCCAGTTAGCTGGAGAGACAAGAGGATGCACATTGATTTATGAACGGTGATGCATGTCAGCAGAGTAAAGGGCAGATGCTTTCTCGTTGTTGTCAACACTGGATGGTTGTACTTCGATAGTAGAATTAGCTCCTTGAACTTCTATAGCACCTCGAAACATATTCATGCCGCAGGTGAAAGTATAAGTACCTGGTTTGTTGGGTGTAAACTCAATAGGTTTGACTTGGTTGAGGGGTAGCTCTTGAGCAATGTGAAAATCAGGAAAACGGACTTCTTCGAGGCAACTGCTAGGATCTTTACGGTAGAAGTTGAGCCGAACTGGTTGACCTGCACTCACGACAACTCGACTAGGTTCGTAACCACCATCTACCGTAACTGTAACTTCTTGAATTCCTGCTTGAGTTGTCGCCTGACGAGATTTAGGCTTGCTGAGCAAGAACCACCACAGTTCTAGCCCGATTAATCCCAAGCCACCAACCGTAACTGCACCTTTTATCCATAACGGTTGTTCGATGCGCTCAAACTGACTGGTGCCCTCTGGTTCGGAGTGTTGCATTCCTTCGTGAGGCATTTGTGCAACTGCCTGACCTGAAGTCATCCCAAATATCAATCCTAAACTGGCAATACTACCGACGATCGCACTTTTATTCACCATTGGAAAACCTCCTAGACAATCGCTCCTGAAATTACGCCCAACAGAAATCCAAATCCTGCTAACGTACTGAAAAATAGCACTTGCTTGAGCATTGTTACTTCTCCTCGATCGTGCGATCGCTTTTCAACTTGTTTTTGGATGGAAGTTACGCAACCGCAATGCATTCGTCACGACAGAGACAGAACTAAACGCCATCGCCGCACCTGCAATAATCGGACTGAGCAACCAACCAAAGAAAGGAAAGAGAATGCCTGCGGCAATCGGAATTCCAGCCACGTTGTAGATGAAAGCAAAGAACAGATTTTGTTTGATGTTGCGAATGGTAGCTCGCGAGAGCTGAATCGCCGTCACAATACCTTGCAGATCGCCAGAAATGAGCGTCAGGTCACTAGCAGCGATCGCCACATCCGTTCCCGTACCGATGGCAATTCCCACATCTGCTTGAGCTAAGGCTGGTGCATCGTTAATGCCATCCCCCACCATTGCCACAATCTTGCCTTCTGCCTGGAGACTTTCTACTTGAGCGGCTTTTTGGTCGGGACGAACTTCAGCAAAGACTCGTTTAATCCCCACTTCACGGGCAATAACTTCTGCGGTACGGCGGTTGTCGCCCGTCAGCATCACCACCTCTAATCCCATCCGTTGCATCGTGCGGATTGCCCCAGTAGAAGAAGGTTTGACGGCATCGGAAATTCCCATAATTCCTTGGACTGTACCATCGATCGCAATCCAGATAACTGTTTTACCCAAATACTCCAGCCGATCCCATTGTTGCTGCAATTGACTAGTATCGATCCCCAACTCATTCATCCAACGATGAGTACCAATTTGTACCAGGAGATCGGATGCGTATCCTTGCACGCCGCTACCTGCAACTGCTTCAAACTCTCGTACTTGAGTTGGTTCAACTCCCTGAGAACGGGCATATTGCACCACTGCTTCAGCTAAAGGATGCTCGGAATTGCGCTCGATAGATGCTGCTAGGCGTAACAATTTTAGCTCGTTACTATTTGCCGTACCATTAACCGTTACGAAGTCCGTTACAGTTGGCTTACCTTGCGTAATCGTACCCGTCTTATCAAGCACGATCGCTTGCAGTTTGTGCGCTAGTTCCAGACTTTCTGCACCTTTAATCAGAATGCCATTTTCTGCACCTTTACCCGTTCCCACCATAATCGAAGTTGGTGTAGCCAAACCCAAAGCACAAGGACAAGCAATAATCAGCACGCCAACAGTGGTAATCAACGCCATCGTGACGTTACCCATAACGTTGAACCAGATGATAAAGGTGGCGATTGCGATCGCAATCACCGCAGGCACGAACCATCCCGTTACTCGGTCTGCTAATCGCTGAATCGGTGCTTTAGAACCCTGGGCTTGCTGTACGAGCTTGACAATTTGCGCTAAGAAGGTGTCTTTACCAACTCTTGTTGCTTTAAACTTAAAGCTTCCGGTTTTATTGATCGTCGCACCAATCACCTCATCGCCAGACTGCTTTTTCACAGGCAAGCTTTCACCTGTCACCATCGACTCATCAATGGTAGAAGCACCGTCTACGATCTCTCCATCAACGGGAATCTTTTCCCCAGGACGTACCAAGACGATATCGCCCAAAACCACTTCGGCAATGGGAACATCTACTTCTCGACCGTTGCGGATCGCGCGTGCTGTTTTAGCCTGCAATCCCATCAGCTTGCGAATTGCTTCTGAGGTTTGTCCTTTAGCGCGATTCTCTAGGAGTCTTCCCAGCAAGATTAAAGTAATGATGACGGCGGCGGCTTCGTAATAAACATCCGGTCTAAGACCTTGAGCGATAAACCACCCAGGCAAGAAGGTGGGGAACAGGGAATATAAGTAAGCCGCACCCGTACCGATTGCCACTAACGTGTCCATTGTAGCGGTATGGCGCTTGAGGGCTTTCCAGGCATTGATGAAGAATGATGCGCCACACCAAAATTGTACCGGAGCGGTTAGCACCAACTGTAACCAGGAATTGTGCAGCCACATCGGGATGAAGGGGATAGATACCCCCGTCATGGCAGGCAACGACCCAATAACTAGAGTGGCACTGATAATACCGCTCACCCAGACCTTGCGGGTCAAGTGGCGATTTTCCGCTTGCCGCGTCTGACGTTCCGTATCGTCTTCTGGAGCAAGTACGTCGTCTTGCATGGCTATAGCAGAATAGCCAGCCGCATCAACTGCATCCTGAATTGCTGCTACGCCAGTTTTATTAGGGTCATAGGTGACTGTCGCTTGCTCTGCACCAAAGTTGACGCTGCACTCACTCACCCCAGGAACAGAGCGGATGGCATCTTCAATATTATTCGCACAGGAGGCACAACTCATGCCTCTTAGTTTCAGGCTAGCGTTTTCCATTTTTGACTCCTTGGCAGATGCAACTGTAACTATGCAACTGAGTAGCCCGCAGCGGTAATGGCTTCCTTTACGGCTGCTTGGGATACCTGGGTTTCGATATTAACCTGCTTGGTTTTTGGATCTGTCTGAACTATAGCTGTAGGATCGATTGCTTTGATTGCCTTGGTAATCGTTTGTCCACAAGCTGAACAAGCCATGTTGGGAACTTTTAATTGGAGTGTCATGGTTCAAATCCCCTTTGGTTTAACTAACTCCATCTTGCAATCTCTAGTTGGCTGGAGAGTCAAGGGGGTGGAGAAAGAATTTTTGTGAGGACAAAAAGTAGGAGCTTGATTAGCTCAAAACCAAGCTCCTATTCAAAACCAGTAATAACGTAGTAAGCGAGCGCTTATTAGGCTAACTACGGTTGTTCATTGCCTGGAGCAACTGCTGCATTTGGGCAATTTCAGCACTTTGACTCTCAATAATATTTTCAGCTAAATTACGAATTTCACGGTGTTGGGCACTGTTAACAACTAAGCCAGCCATCATCGTTGCCATGCGGTGATGGCGAGTCATTTGACGGAGAAATTCTCGATCGAAATCCTGGGCATTTTCCAGCGCTTCCATCATTTCCCTGTCCATCATCTCCATCTGCATCATGGCTTGCATCATTGACTCATCCATCCCACTATCCATTCCCATGTTCATTTCAGTAGTAGGTACTTCAGTGCCATACCACTGTTTATACCAAGTTTGCATCTGCTCAATTTCACGGGTTTGCTCTTCAATAATGGACTGAGCCAGCTTTTTAACTTCTGGGCTTTTGGCTCGGCTTAGAGCCATTTGAGCCATTTCATTAGCACTTTGATGGTGAGGAATCATCATTTCGATAAAAGGCTTATCTACTTCAGTCCTCATGTCCATCCTACGCTCTGCCGAACGAGGGATTTGCGCCTGAATCTGCTCTTGGGCTTTAGCTCTGTCGGTGAGAGAAAAAGCTGTAATAGAGGTGCTTGTCAGTAAAGCAACAAGACTGTAGATAACAAACTTTTTGTTTTTGTTCATTTTTGGATGATATTCAAATCGCAGATAATTTTGGTACTTTTGCTAGTTTTTAGTGTGAGTAGCTTTGACTTAAAGCTATTTTGTGCAGTTGACTAAAGAGTCAGCAGTGAGGTAGATCTGTTCGCAACAGATTGTGGCAAGAGTTAAAGACATGCGGTTTCAAAATCTGTAGCGATCTCAGTTATTGCACGCGATAGTACTGTCCCTAAAATATTTGCCGTTTGAAGCAATTTGGGCAGTAACAATAGTGCTCTACCTCTCTGCCTTTGGATAATTAAGCTATGCCTGCAACGCTAGCAACCTTGCGGTATTCCTCAACAGCACGCCGACAAGCTTGAGCGCATTTTTGACAATGGGGATTATCTTTGTGCTTCTCGCATTCAGTGGCGCATGCTTCGCAGATTTCGATACACGAGCGAACGATCTGAGGGATAAAGCGCGAGCCACGACTGATGTAAGCAGCAGAAGCCCAGCAGATGTCTGCACAATCGCGGCATAGGCGAGCGCATTCGGGCATACTGCCAAGACATACATCTGCACAGTGTTCGCATTCATAGGCGCAGTGAACGGCAGCATCTACAATCGATTGGTAATTTTGATGCGGCATGAGTAACTCTCCTAACGTTCTGGTACAACTTCCCGATCGAGCTTAAAGTCTCTAGTTAGCTGGAGAATCAAGGCGATCGAGTACTACTAGAAACAGATTTTGGCGCTCGTCATAGTAATGCGTCTGCCCACTCAATAGGCAGACGGCGATCGCGATCTACTTACGCAGCCATAGCTGTAGCCATCTGACGGCAGGACTCGGCGCAACGACGGCAGGACTGAGCGCAGCGCTTGCAGTGCTCGTGGTCGTGCTTCTCGCACTCAGCCGCACAGCGATCGCAAGCCTCGGCACAGACGCTGCATAATTGACCGTGCAGATCGGAGTTACGGGACATAAAACGAGCGCAGATGTCGCAAGTGTCAGCACAATCACGGCACAGCTTGATACAGTGAGCCATCATCTGTACCATATCGCTATCTAAGCAGGCAGTAGCACAGTTTTCACACTCGCGCAGACAATCGAGACAAGCCTGAATGCAAGTTTCAAGTTGGGATTGATGAGATTGAGATACTGTCATAACTCTCCTCCAAAAGCTTTAAAAACGAAATGAAGCAGTCATTATGCTTCTGTAGCTTTACTTTAGAAGGTGGCAAACGCACTCGCGTCTCTCTAATGGCACTAATGGTACGGAGCGCATTTATTACTGTAGAGATACAGCAATTTCATCCAAATTTCATCTCCATGTGATATCTGTGTTATTCAATACACGATGACGAATATTTCACGCTAATTTCATTCTTCTGTGAGAATATGTAGATATAAGAGTAGTGAGTAACGGGTGTTAGTAAGAAGACGAGCAGCTAAATTACAACTTTTTTATGACTAATACAGATTCTAGAAAAATTACTAATAAAAAAGTTATTACTCTACTGGTAGCTACTACTATAATCGTTATGTTCCTACCAGGATTGACAGAGCATGTCTCCAGTCTCTTTTCTGCTCTTACCTTCACAGCCACTAATACTGTTACTGCATCCAAGTTAGGGCAAAATATCCAAATCTACGGCAAAACAGAACGGTTAGGTGATGGAATTATCCGCTCCTTTATCATGCTTGATGGTAAGAAGAATTCCTTAATAATTGGCGTGACTTTTACTAAAGAAGCACCGTTAAATCTGCCAGCAACACCTCACGAATACGAGCTTTCGCTACCGTCAGAAGCCTCTGCTTCAGCGTTCCGCTATGTTGTCATCACTTGGAATCCACAAGGGCATCAACCACTTGGGATCTACAATCCTCCTCACTTTGACTTTCATTTCTACTCGCTGGGTGCTGAGGAACGAAAGAAAATTACGGCAAATGGAGACGATTTGATTAAGGTATACAAGTCACCCTTAAAGAAATCGATTCCAATAGATTACATCCCAGAACCTACTAATCCTGCTCCTGGAGAAGGAAGGCATTGGATTGACAGTAAATCCTCAGAATTTCAGGGTTTACCCTTCACCAAGACATTCATCTACGGAACATACAATGGAGAAATCGTCTTTGGAGAACCGATGTTGACCAAATCTTGGTTAGAAACACAACCGAATTTTACCGAAGCTATAAAACTTCCAGAAGTATACTCCAAGAGCGCATATTATCCCACTTCGTATAGCGTTAAATACGACCGGACACGGCAAGAATATACCGTATCCCTCGATCGATTGATATTTCGTTCTTTAAAATCTTTTGAAGACAAGAATTAGGCGATCGCCCACTTGAGCCGATCGCAGCTTTTCGTTAGTTGAAGAGCGTAAGCTTCAAGACAAGCAACAATGCTGAAGTTCACGGTTCCAAGATTGAAATATTTTTCAAGGTTAACAATAAAGCTAATATTCTTTCTAAAAGCCAAACTCTTGTTTCAGTTGATTTACCCAAGATTTGATGCGCTCTTGCGTTAAATTGGATTGATTATCTTCATCCAATGCCGGACTATTGCTGGTTTGAATCCCGAAAAATAAACTGCTTTTTGCCATTATTCCTCTTTTCAAGTTTCTACTAGGAATATTTGCGCGGTAATCTGCAAGTGCAATTGTAAATTACTTCTTATTTTTTACGTATTTGATAAATAAATACTTCCTCCATCAGAAAGAGTCTATTCTTAAGAGAGTCGCGAGGAAAAAGACAAGCAGGGCACTTCTATTACCTCAAACCTTTAGGCAGAGGCAGCCTACGCCATTGCAATAAAAGAAGAGCGTTTTATACTCTAGGAGGTTATAAGTGCAGTTTTTATCGCTCTTGTAAAAGAGCGAAATTTCTGTCTTTTGATAAACAGGAATTTCACGCTAATTTCATTTCGATATACATGTTACAAAATTCTACCGCTTGAAAGGTGGGCATCTATTTTTTTTATTTATAGTGAATCACATCAATAACCATTAATCTAGCGTAGGAAAAAACTTAGATATGGACTGGCTGTCGAAAGCAGTTGGCATTGTGCTAGTGCTTCTAGCACTGCTCAATATTTATTTCACTGTTCTATATCCCCGTAGTGGCAACAGCGCCATTAGTATGCTATTGAGCAAAAGGTAGTGGCAGTTATTTCAGCTAGCGGCACAACTTTTTAGGGTTCGTCGCGATCGCTTTCTCTCTCATTGTGGTTCTGTAAATTTGACAGTGATTGCTACCACATTGCTACTCTTACTGTGGCGTAAGAATTCTAGCGATCGCAGGTGTTCGCCTAATCAGTGCAGCACTAATCGAGTGGATTGCTTTAGTGATGGGTAGGTGGAACTATAGTGAAGCCACGCTCCGACTTCCCTTCTAGAGGTCGGGATGCTACCCGTGCTTCAGTTGATGATTTTACCCGTTCTAACTTTTTGGATTCCTTTTGGATTGTGGAGCAAATTACTCAAAGAAAGCGGATTTAGACCGTAGCTTCCGTCTGTAAACCAAATTCTTGTTTTAGTTGCGCGACCCAGGTTTTAATTCGTTCTTCAGTTAAATCGGATTGATTGTCTTCATCCAAAGCAAGCCCAACAAACCGCTCGTCCCGAACTGCTTTCGACTCCGTGAAATCATAGCCTTCCGTAGACCAGTAACCAACTGTTTCACCACCAAGTTCTGAAATTTTCTCTTCTAAAATTCCCATTGCATCTTGGAATGAATAAGCATAACCTACTTGGTCGCCTTCACCAAAATAAGCAACCTTCTTGCCAGTAAAATCAATTTCGTCTAACCGATCAAAGAAGTTACCCCAGTCATCCTGAAGCTCACCCACGTTCCAAGTTGGGCAACCAATAATAATGTAGTCGTAGTCGTTAAAATCACTCGGTTCAGTTTTGGAGATGTCATATAACGTTACAACATTTTCTCCACCAAACTCTTGCTGAATCATCTCAGCTGCGGTTTGAGTATACCCTGTTTGAGTTCCGTAAAACAAGCCAATCTTTGACATACTACACTTCCTTCTAGATTAAATTTGAGTGCTATTCGCTAAGTTCTAAAGGATCGCAGCCCCTTTTACAATCAACTGTTAGATTTGAGTTGCGATTCTTTTGGAGTTGTCCCTTTAATCAAAAACGTTCTTATCTTGCTCAATTTCGAGCAGGTCATCTATCTCGAACTTACATCGATCGAGGTCACATCCCCTCTTGCTACCGAGATAATTCCGATCTCATTTTTCGGGCAGACAAGCATTTCATAACGATTTCATTTTTGTGTGCGTTATTGAATTAAGGGTCGGTTAATCCTAGAGAGCAGCTCAAATCAAGCAAGATCAGCCTCTGAGCCTAAGCCGACGTAATAACATGGCATTGATTGAAACAACAACGGTCGAAACGCTCATGAAGATAGCGCCTACTGCTGGAGATAAGAGAATTCCAAAGGAATAAGCGACTCCTGCGGCTAAAGGAATGCCAATAATGTTGTAACCCGTTGCCCAAAACAGATTTTGCAGCATTTTGTTGTAGGTTGCTTTTGCCAACTTCAATGCATAGGTGGCATCGAGGGGACTACTATTGATTAATACCAAATCTGCGGATTCGATTGCGACATTGGTCCCAGCCCCGATCGCCAGTCCTAAATCTGCCTCGGTTAGAGCAGGCGCATCATTAATCCCATCTCCCACAAACGCAGTCGGTTTTTCGGCTTTGAGTCTGCGGATAATTGAGGCTTTATCTTGCGGTAGCACGCGGGCATAGTAGCGATCGATGTTCAAATCCTCAGCAACGGTCTTGGCAACCGCTTCTGCATCGCCCGTAATCATCACCACTTGCACATTCATTTCCTGCAATCTTGCGACTGCTTCTCTTGCAGGTTCCCGCACTCGATCGGCTAATCCAAAAACAGCCAGCACTTGCCGCTCGTCCATGAGGACGATCGCGCTTTCTCCCCGCGACTCACTTTGCTCTAATCCTGCTTGTAAGGCTGCTGGGAATGCCAGCTTCAATTCGCGCACCCATTCGGGTCTACCGACTCGATAACGTTGGTTGTTTACCGTGCCTTCCACACCGCTACCAGGAATTGCTTGAAAATCTTCGCCTTTTGTAAATTGAATCTGGTGACGATCTGCTTCCTGCACGATCGCTTGAGCCAGAGGATGTTCGGAGAGCGATTCTAGCGTTGCCGCAATTCCTAACGCTTTGAGTTCATCAATTTTATCTGTGTAAATCCGTTGAACTCCAAATCGTCCTTCTGTTAATGTTCCAGTTTTATCAAACGCAATCGTTTGAATATTTCTTGCTCGCTCAAATGCTTCTCGACTGCGAACTAAAATCCCATGTTTCGCAGACATCGCTGTTGCATTGACAATCACCAGTGGAATCGCTAAGCCTAATGCGTGCGGACAAGCAATCACTAATACTGTTACGGCGCGATTAATTGCAAAAGTACTATCAGGACCGAATGCCAGCCAAACAATGAAGGTCAGCGTTGCAACTGCGATCGCAATCAGTGTCAACCAATACGCTAATCGATCCGCTAATGCTTGATAGCGGCTTTTAGAGCTTTGCGCTTCCTCAACGAGGCGCATGATTTGGCTAAGGGTGGTTTGTTCACCTGTTCGAGTGACTTTCACGGTCAATGCGCCATCTCCATTTACGGCTCCGGCAACCACTTCATCATTAACTTGCTTGGTGACTGGGCGAGATTCACCAGTGAGAAAAGCTTCATTCACACTCGAAGCACCTTCTGTGACTTCGCCATCGATTGGAATTTGTTCGCCAGGGCGAACTAGAATTAAGTCATCGTGTTGTAGTGTATCGACCTGAACATCCTCAATTCGTCCATTCACCAAACGATGCGCTACGGTAGGCACGAGTTGGGCCAAATTCTCTAAGGCTCGACTTGCTCCCTGAACCGATGCCATCTCGATCCAGTGCCCTAGCAGCATGATGTCAACGAGTGTTACCAATTCCCAATAAAATGGTTCGCCTCTCAGTCCAAATGAAACAGCGAGACTATAAATAAAAGCAACAGTGATGGCAAGCGCAATCAGCGTCATCATGCCAATCTTGCTGCGTAATTCACGCCATGCCCCTCGCAGAAAAACCCAACCGCCATAAAAATAGATAACTGTACTGAGAATTGGGGCAACCCACTCTGAACTAGGAAACGCGATCGCGCGATACCCGAACCACATCTGAAACATGGGTGCGTAGTAAAGCACTGGTAAACTTAGCACCAGACAGATGAAGAATCGTCGCTGAAAGATTTCTGGACGATGACCTGCGTGCTTATCGTGGTGGGAATGTTGCTGTCGAGCTTCATGCAAATCCTGACGGACATCAGCAAGTTGCCTCTGATGTTCATCATGTCCAACGTATTCTTGCTGGGGTTGCTGATGCCCGTGATCCTCGTGATGGCGTTGCATAAGTCTCTCTAGAAGTGGAGAAAAATGTAGATAGTTTAAGACTCTTAAAACAACGTATAAGAATCATCCATCTTAACAATCTGTTCACCTTAAAGCAGGTACAGAATACCCGCTCTAACTGCAATCTTTAAGTTATTTGTAGTTTGTTAAACTCATAGAGCCAAAGGCAAATTCAGCATAAAACGTGGATACTGCTAATACATCGTTCTTAAGTAAGAGTGCAATTTCTTTCTATTGAAAGATAAGCATTTCATCTTAATTTCATCGCCGTATGCTGTCTTTACCATGAAGAATAAAAAGTAGCATTTTATACTTAAATGATTTTGTTAGTTTTTCTCACTAACGCAGGCATTGACATTGCTTTGTCGAGCCAGCGATGCGATCGCGTGTAATGGATAAATGGATAAAGGATTTCATCCAAATTTCATCCTGTTTTGCAATACTTAATATTTAGGGCAATTCAATCGCTCTTCTGAGCGAAATCATTGTCTTGCTATAGCAGTCAGTTATGGTGGCAAACTTAACTGTTGACTCTCCAGCCAACAGGAGATTTCATAATGAGAAAGGAAATTCTTAAGCAATAGATTTATGAGTACAAAGTCGTTTAGGCAACCTACATCTGTGAAAACTAAGTTTTTAGCGTTAACCCTAGCAGCGATCGCCTCGATGACAGGTGGTTTACTTGCTACTGTTTTCGGTGTCTCGGCGAAAGATGGTAAAACTCCAGGCACCACCAACGCTCATGCCAAGCAGAATATGCAGCATGGAGGCGGTATGATGAATCACGGCAGTGGCATGATGAATCACGGCAGTGGCATGGCAATGGATCTTGGTCCAGCCGATGCCAACTACGATCTGCGGTTTATTGATGCGATGAGACTGCACCACCGAGGCGCGATCGCGATGGCGAAAGAAGCACAGCAAAAATCAAAGCGTCCTGAAATTAAGAGCCTGGCGCGCAACATTATTATTGCCCAAAACCGTGAAGAAAACGAGCTGCTGCGGAAGTGGCGACAGCAATGGTATCCCCAAGCGAGTCAAGAGCCTGTTGCCTACGGCGGAGAGGGCAAACCTGTAGTTCCAATGACAAAACAACAGCAGCAAAGCATGTCAATGATGATGGACTTGGGAACTGCTGACGCTCAGTTTGACTTGCGCTTCATGAATGCGATGATTGCTCACCATGAAGGAGCAGTCATGATGGCTCAAGATGCTTTGCAAAAGTCGAAGCGACCGGAAATTAAACAATTGGCTAATGAAATTGCCACTTCACAACAAAAAGAGATCGCTCAAATGAAGCAATGGCGCAAAGCTTGGTATAAGCAGTAAACCAGTAATGCAGTGTAGAGTTGAAAACGCTTATACTGCGATGTCTGAAGCTATGGCAGCAAAGTTTCCTTGCAACTAAGGCGATCTCAGTCGAGAAGTTTTGCGGCGATCGCGAAGGTGAAATAATCTCTTAATTATTTGTCTAATTGCCAGTAGCCATTTCATCTTGATTTCATCTGCATAGGAGAAACTAGATACTTAGTAGTGCAGTTGTAGTGCTGTGCTAGGTTCAGGCAAAAAGTAAAGAACTGCCCAGATGCTAACACGGAAAACTTCGCTCCCACGGTACACAAGGACATTTCTAGTGATGCTCAAATCATCCCGTCCCCAATCGTCTGCACCGCTTCGCCGCCTCTCTGGGGCGATCGTCAGCCTTGCAATCCTCATAGCTCCCATAACTGTGTTAGCTCACGGCGGACACGGAGATGAATTTCAAGGAGGAGGAAGTGAGGCGACTCAAACAACTGACTCGATTCCAGTCGATGCCGAGACTGCCAAGCGGCTGGGAATCAAAGTAGAGCCAGTGAACCGACAGCGACTAACAGTAGGGCTAAAAACGACCGGACAAATTGAAACTCTGCCCAACAAGCAAGTAGAAGTCACGACACCAATTTCAGGAGCTAAAGTAGCCCAGTTATTAGTGCAACCTGGCGCTGCCGTGCAAGCAGGTCAACCCGTTGCCGTTATATCTACTCCCGACTTAGTAGAACTGCGCGTCACTTCTCAGGAAAAGCAGGCAGAGGCACGAGCAGATTTACAAAAAGCGCAAGCAGACTTAAGACTAGCGCAACAAAACTATCAACGTTTCTCACAAATTGCCGCAGCCGAGATCGCGCAAGCACAAAGCCAAGTAGACTTTGCTCAAGAAAAGTCTGATAAAGACCAAGTTTTGTTGACTAAAGGTGCAATTCCCCGTCGCCAAGCTCTAGAATCCGAAACTCAGCTAGCCGAAGCTAAAGCTAAGCTGACAGCAGCTAACAGCCGTCGAGATGTCATTGCAGCCGAAGCCGATCTCAAACGCGCTCAGTCAGAGGTGGAGGCAGCTCAGTCCCGCCTTAACCTCAGCACTACTGCATATCAAACTCGACTGCAACAACTGGGTGCAAAAGCCAATGCTCAAGGGCTGGTAACAGTTACAACTCCCATTTCTGGTAGAGTTGCCGATCGCGAAGTCACTATCGGTCAATCCTTCCAAGATGCAGGTGGCAAGCTGATGACAATTGTGAACGACAGTCGGGTTTATGCCACAGCTAACATCTACGAAAAAGATTTAGATAAAGTTAAAAAGGGTCAACCAGTCAAAGTCACAGTTGCTTCTATGCCCGATCGGACTTTCACAGGACGCATCACCGTAATTGGTTCGGTGGTGGAAGGCGAGACGCGGGTAGTACCTGTCAAAGCCGAGATCGATAACTTTAGCGGAGTCCTGAAGCCAGGGATGTTTGCCCAACTAGAGGTGCTAACAGATCGGACATCAACAGCACTCCTGGCAATTCCCAGCTCAGCCGTGGTGGAAGCCAACGGCAAACAAATGGTTTACATCCAAAATGGCAATGCTTATCAACCAGCCGAAGTGATTTTAGGTCAGACATCTGGGGATATGGTTGAGGTAAAAAGCGGCTTATTTGAAGGGGATGCAATTGTTACCCAACGCGCCCCGCAGCTTTACGCTCAGTCTTTACGGGGAGGCTCAAAAGAAGCTCCAGCAGCAGATTCAGCCGGAGAAGCTGAAGCACCCAAGGCAAGTAACGAAGGCACAACTCCTAGTGCTACAACAGCGGGAGCGCAATTTCCCTGGTGGTTGGCAGGAGCAGCAGGAGGATTAGCGATCGGTACTGCTGCTTTTGCAGCGGGTGCTTTTTGGTCTGGTCGTCGCACCAAGTCTCAACTAGTCCCAGCATCAACAGGACCTGCATACGAACCCCATGAATATCCTAATGGTAATGGTTCTACCAAATCGACAACTTACTACACGCCCAAGCTAGACGATCGCGTAGAATCTGTTTCTAGTGACGAATCATCCTTGATGAACGACGATCGTCATACAAGGAGCCAGCAGTCAGAAGCCAGAGACCGGAAGTAAAGATCTTCTTCCAGAATTCCACAAAATCCCTGGTAAGGACTGTCGCTCGCTGCCTCATTCTAGACCATGAAGATTTGGACATGACAAGATGCTAAACATTCAGGCTTGACATTGGAGCAATACAAATTTTCTCCTTGGTTGCTACAAAAACAGTTGTCTCAAGCTCAAAGATTATTTCCAATCGCCATATTTTAGTTTTTGCTGCTAGGTACAATAGGGTTTTTGATTAACTAAACGTGAAAAAATCGATTTTCAAAATGGATTTCATCTCAATTTCATCTTCTTTTGGGAAATTGAATAGAGTACCCAATCGCCAACATCGCTACTCATCCAGCTAGAATGAGCAGTTTCAAACAGCAGCTATCTCTCACCTAGAATCGAAAAATGCTCAATTCCATCCTGAAGTGGTCAATCGTTCGACGCTGGCTAGTTGTTTTGGGGGCAGTCATTGTCACCGTATTAGGAATTTACAATTTGAGGCAGATGCCCTTAGATGTTTTTCCTAACTTTGCGCCGCCCCAGGTTGAGATTCAAACAGAAGCACCAGGACTGGCTCCTGAAGAAGTAGAATCTTTGATTACATTGCCAATCGAAAGTGCCATTAATGGTACGCCTGGAGTCACAACGGTACGCTCGTCCTCTGCGGTTGGAATTTCTGTGGTCAAGGTCATCTTTAGCTGGGAAACTGATGTATTTCAAGCCCGCCAGTTGGTAACAGAGCGATTGCAGCAAGCCCAAAGTAAGCTGCCTCAAAACATCGAGCCACCGCAGATTTCTCCAACTAGCTCTCCGATTGGTACGGTGTTGCAATATGCGTTTACTGCCGAGACTACGCCGTTGATGGAAGTCAGGCGACTGGTTGACCGCGATATCACTAACCGTCTGCTGGCAGTGCCAGGTGTTTCTCAAGTCATCGCTTATGGGGGAGACATTCGCCAGTATCAAGTATTGGTTGACCCTGCCAAGTTAAAAGCTTTCAACGTCTCCTTGGCAGAAGTCACCGAAGCAGCACAAGCAGCGAATACCAATGCGGCTGGTGGCTTTCTTGTCAACCCAGACCAAGAATTATTAATTCGGGGCATTGGACGAATTTCATCAATCGAAGAGCTGAAGCAGTCAGTAGTTACTGCCCGTAATGGCAATCCCGTACTGCTAAACGATGTAGCTGACGTGCAAATCGGCGCAGCCTTGCAGCGGGGTGATGGCAGTTTAAACGGTCAGCGAGCGATTGTGGTCATGGTTAACAAGCAACCCCAAGCTGATACTCCGACAGTGACTAGAGCGATTGAAGCTGCGATCGCAGACATTCAGCCCAGTCTGCCCGAAGATGTTAAAGTTACCGTTTCTTTTCGCCAGCAAAACTTCATCGACGATGCGATTAAGAATGTTGAAGATTCCCTGCGGGATGGCATCATTATTGTTTCCGTTATCCTAGTGCTGTTTTTGATGAATTGGCGTACTGCCATTATTACTCTCAGCGCCATTCCCCTATCGATACTCATTGGACTGCTAATTTTGAATTGGTTCGGTCAAGGCATCAACACGATGACTTTGGGAGGACTAGCAGTGGCAATTGGCTCGGTGGTAGACGACTCAATCGTGGATATGGAAAATGCCTACCGAGGGTTGCGGAAAAATCAGCTAGCAGGAAATCCAGTTCATCCGTTCCAAGTGGTCTATGACACATCAGTAGAAGTGCGCGTTAGCGTGCTATTCTCCACGATAATTATCGCTGTTGTTTTTGCCCCAATTTTTACGCTGACTGGAGTAGAAGGTCGAATTTTTGCCCCAATGGGGGTGGCTTACTTAGTATCGATTTTTGCTTCAACCCTGGTAGCAATGACGCTCTCGCCAGCCTTATGTGCCATCTTGTTAGCTAACCGCCGATTACCAGAGGAAGAAACTTGGATTTCCCGTTTTTCTCAACGGCTGTATCGTCCGCTGCTCCGATTTTCCATTCGCGTTCCTAGTGTGATTCTGGCGATCGCAGTGGCTTTATTTGTCGCCTCCGCGATCGTTTTGCCGTCGCTAGGACGAGTGTTTTTACCTGAGTTTCAGGAGCGATCGCTCGTCAATGCTATGTTGCTATACCCTGGTGTTTCTTTGGAAGTCACGAACAAGTCGGGGATGGCAATTCAAGAGGCGCTTAAGGGCGATCCTCGGATTGAGTCGGTACAGTTACGCTCTGGACGTGCGCCAGGAGACGCAGATGCGGGTGGTGTCAACTTAGGACACGTAGATATAGAAATTAGCGATGAAGGAATGAAAGACCGAGAAGCGACTATTGAAAAGATTAGAGCAGAATTTGCGAAATTACCAGGAGTTGCTCCTAGTATTGGTGGTTTTATTTCTCATCGCATGGATGAGGTCTTATCTGGGGTCAGAAGTGCGATCGCGGTGAAAATTTTTGGTCCCGAACTGGATGAACTACGCAGTATTGGCGCTGAAGTTCAGACAGCAATGAGCAACGTCCAAGGTGTCGTAGACTTACAGCTAGAACCCCAAGTGCCGATTAAACAAGTGCAAATTCAATTCGATCGCTCTGCTGCGGCTCGTTACGGTCTTTCAGTCGGTCAACTATCAGAAACGATTGAAACTGCATTAAACGGACAAGTCGTTTCCCAAGTGCTGCGAGAGCAACAGTTATTTGATTTATTAGTGTGGTTAAAACCAAGCGATCGTAATAACTTAGAAACTATTAGGAATTTATTAGTTGATGCTCCTAACGGGCAGAAAATTCCTTTAGGATCTGTTGCTAATATTGACTACGGCACTGGTCCCAATACGATTAATCGGGAGAACGTTTCTCGGTTAATTGTTGTCTCTGCTAACGTATCCGGTCGAGATTTAGGTTCTGTTATTGAAGATATCCGAGCCAATATTAAACAACAAGTGCAACTACCATCAGGTTACTTTATTCAATACGGCGGTCAGTTTGAATCAGAGCAACGAGCGACTCAAAACTTACTTCTATTTGGTGCTTTGGCTATTGTCGTCATTGCCGTCTTAATGTACTTCGCCGTCAAGTCCATATCTGCCATGCTGATGATTATGATTAATCTACCTTTGGCTTTGGTGGGAGGCATTTTTTCTGTGGCTTTGGGCGGCGGTGTCATTTCCGTGGCTTCAATGGTGGGATTTATCACTTTGTTTGGAGTCGCCACGCGCAACGGCTTGCTACTAGTTGAAAACTACAACGCTAAGTTAGCCAAGGGAATGCCTTTGAAGGCAGTTCTATTTGAGGGTTCAATGGAGCGACTGGCAGCTATTTTAATGACAGCACTTACCTCAGCACTAGGTATGGTTCCGCTTGTTATTGGTAGTGGTGCAGGTAAAGAAATTTTGCAACCTTTGGCGATTGTGGTATTAGGTGGATTGTTTACTTCCACGGCGTTAACCCTGTTAGTTCTTCCAGCTTTGTATTCTCAATTTGGTAAATTCCTGGTTCCTAAGCAAAACGTCTCAATTGTAGAAGATAGTAAAGTAGTTGGAGCCATCTCAGAATAATGCTGGAAAGACTGAACAGTTGCCTGTTTACTGAAAACTTTTAGGGCACTTAATCCAGATTTCACTTTCTCCTGAGACATGAATTAGTAGACATATTATATTCTTAGCTGCGATCGCTACCTATCCTAATTGGATGAGTAGCATCGGTAAGAAGCTATTTCTGGAGAATCTCAAAATTACAGGCTCATTTCTCAATCTTGCAGGCTTTGCCCTGTGAAGGACAGATTATGGTAAAAGTTAACCGCAGACAGTTTATTATCCTCAGCACTGCTAGTGCAGTGACTGCATCAGTCGCGAGCATTGCATTGGCACAAAACAGCAGGAATCCCTTCAAATCTCAAGCTTTGTCCCCCAAACTTCACAAAAGTGCTGACGGTTTACTAGAACTAGAGCTAGAAGCAAGTTCCCGTCCTATAAGTTTGGGAAACAAACAAGCAACTCTTCTGGGCTATAACGGACAAGTACCCGCTCCTCGGCTCGAAGCTCAAGCGGGAGATATAGTCCGCATCCGCTTCACTAACAACCTTTCTCAACCTACTAACTTACACTATCATGGGTTACACGTTACACCCATAGGCAATGCAGATAATGCTTTCCTCGACATTCCACCAAAAGAGAGTTTGACCTACGAATTTACACTCCCGAAAAACCACCCATCCGGCACATTTTGGTATCATCCCCATCGTCACGGCTATGTAGCAGAACAAGTATTTGGTGGGTTAGCAGGTTTATTTATTGTTCGGGGTGAGTTGGATGAGATTCCTGAAATTCAAGCTGCGAAAGAGGAATTTCTGGTTTTACAAGATTTTGGTATAGATGGAAGCGGACGCATCCAATCTCCAAACCACATGGCAATGATGATGGGGCGGGAGGGGCAGATGTTGACAGTTAACGGTCAAGTCAAACCCACTTTCTCTATTGCTTCTGGGGGTTTACTACGCTTGCGATTCCTTAATGCTTCACCTTCTCGGTTCTACCGCCTCGCTCTAGAAAATCATCCCTTTTATTTAATTGCTACAGACGGGGGAGCTTTAGCCGAACCTGTGGAACTCAAAGAACTGCTACTTGCGCCAGGAGAACGAGCAGAGGTGTTGGTGCGTGGGGAGAGAGAACCACAGCAGTACCGCTTGTTAAATTTACCCTACAACCGAGGAGGGATGGAAATGATGGAAGATGAAATGGGTATGATGGGTGGTAGCAGCCACATGATGGGCGGAAGTTACCAAGTTAATCCTCAAGTTTTAGCAACTCTGACTTATCAAGGCTCTGTCTCTACTTTACCTTTACCCAAACAGCTCATTCCTGTAGAAACTCTCCCAGAACCGAAGACACTCAGACGGTTAGAATTGTCAATGGAGGAGGAAATGACTCCTGGTATGGGGATGAGCTTCACGTTCAATGGGAAAGCTTTCGATCCAAATCGCATTGATGCCCAAGTTAGGTTAAATACAGTTGAAGATTGGGAATTAGTCAACGTCGATCCAGACCGCATGGATCATCCTTTCCATTTGCACGTCAATCCTTTTCAAGTCATAACGCGCAATGGGAAACCAGAACCCTATCGCGCTTGGAAAGATACTGTTTTGGTGCGTGGAGGTGAAACTGTCCGCATCCGCATTCCCTTTCGCGATTTTTCTGGTAAGACCGTTTATCACTGTCACGTTCTTGACCACGAAGATCTAGGAATGATGGGGATTGTGAATATACAGGCTTGACACTATCAGTCATTTAGTCATTCCCGCTTTGTATTCTCTATTTGACAAGTTTTTAGTTCCCAAAAAGACCATGCCGATACAAAATATTGAAGTTGCTCAAGGTTCACCTGTATAAACTTACTTGTCAGCTAGTTTTTTCAATCTTTAACCATTTCAACTCAGGAGTCAATCAATGAAATTATTGCAATTTGGCGCGATCGCTCTAGGTAGTGTAGGAATGCTCGTTTTAGGGGCTTTTAGCCATAGCGATCGCGCCACTAGTTATGCCAGCAGCTCAAATACTAAAGCTGCAAAAATTGTAGTGGCGAAGAATGAATTAGTCGAGAAAGCAGGTACATCTAAAGATAGTAAAAGTAAAAAAGGCGGTCAGGTTGTAGAGGCAGGAGCTTACCATCTAGAGCTAGTGCCTGAAAAAGAAGCGAATGGAACCCACTTGGATTTGTATTTACAAAGAGGAGACAATCACGAAGCAATTCCTAACGCTAAAGTCACGGCTCAAGTTCAATCGCCTGACGGAACGCAAAAAAACTTAAATTTTAAATACGATCCCAGCGGGAAGCACTATACAACTTTGTTGCCTGGGAAAGCAACAGGTCAATACCAGATGAAAGTTACTGCCGACATTAAGGGTGAAAAGGTAAACGGACGTTTTAGTTTTAAGCAATAATCCGAGCGGGCGGCTTTACCGATCGTAGGTAGTTATTTCACCAGTACAGTCGAGGACACGGCTTTTGTGTCCTGACTGGTAGCTAAATGCTTAGCTCAACTGCACTCGGCGCAGTAGCATAGCATTGATTGCCACAATGACAGGTAGGCAAGCTCATGACTTTTTAACTATCTTCCCCATGACTGAAACTATGCGGTGAATAGAGAAGATTTATAGCAAAACGTTAGCTTTAAACCGTTATTTCATCCTGATTTCATCCCGACCTGCAAAAATTTAATATGTGGAGGTATTATCGCGACCAGTTGTAGGAGACGCTGTACTTTCTACTACTTAACATCTGGAATAGGTTGTGAAGATTTTAGTTGTTGAAGATGACGAAGCTGTTGTTAACGTGCTATCTCTACTTCTCTCTAGCCATAACTATGTTGTAGAAGTTGCCGTAGATGGACAAATAGCTTGGGAACTAATTGAAGTTTATGACTACGACCTAATTTTACTTGATGTTTTATTACCTAAACTAGATGGCATTAGTCTTTGCCAGCGACTGCGATCGCACGGCTATCAGATGCCAATTCTGCTGGTTACAGGTCAGGATAACAGCCAAGATAAAGCAATGGGGTTAGATGCTGGAGCAGACGATTACATTGTAAAACCTTTTGAACAGCAGGAGTTGCTCGCTCGCATCCGTGCTCTACTACGTCGAGCAAGCGTTAATCCTGCTCCAGTTCTAGAGTGGGGAAGCTTGCGACTAAATCCAGCCACGAGTGAAGTGACGTATGCAGAAAATTTGCTGTCACTCACCCCTAAAGAGTACGCGCTGCTGGAACTATTTTTACGCAATACTCGGCGAGTGTTTAGCTATGGTGCGATCCAAGACCATTTGTGGGCATATGAGGATATTCCTAGTGAAGATGCCGTGAGAACTCATATTAAAACTTTACGACAAAAACTCAAAAAGGCAGGTGCGCCAGTTGATTCAATCGAGACTGTCTATGGCATTGGTTATCGCCTAAAACCCTTGGAGTCGAAAGCTAAAAATCGTCAGTTAGAATCGTTTAATTTGCCATCTACTGCTAAGGGCGAACCGATTGAGCAGCAGACGCTAACAGCCCTATCCGAGGTTTGGAATCGATTCAAAGCAAGAGTTAACAAACAGATAGAAATACTCCAACAAGCTGCTGCTGCTTTGATGAATCAGGCATTGGATCGGGAGTTGCGGCAGCAGGCAGAACAGGAAGCCCACACTTTATCCGGTTCGCTAGGTACATTTGGCTTTCCCAAGGGTTCTCAACTAGCTAATCGCATTGAGCGGCTGCTTCAGGTAGGCGAATCGCTAGAGCAAAACGAGATTGTGTGTCTTTGCGAATTGGTGGCTGCTCTGCGCCAGGAAGTAAAACAATCCCCTGAAGAATTGAACCTAGAGGCTGATGAGGAACCTATAGATGATAGCGATCCTCGTCCCCTATTGTTAGTAGTGGATCGCGATCGCCCTTGGGCAGAACAAGTCGTGAAGGAAGCCGCTAGCTGGGGATTTCGAGGAGCGATCGCTTCAACCCTCGTTCAAGCAACGGCTAGTCTGGAAGAGCAAAGCCCCACCATTGCCCTGTTCGATCCTACTATTGCCCAACTTACAGAAGACAGCTTAACGTTGCTAGTAAAACTCAACAACTGGACACCCCCCATACCAGTAGTAGTCTGTACTGCCCAAGCTAGCTTAACCGAACGATTGGAAGTGGCTAGACTAGGTGGACAAGCCTTTTTGCATAAGCCAGTCACTCCAACTCAAGCGTTAGAAGCAGTTCTACAGGTTCAGCAACGAGTAGAAATGTTTCGACAGATCGGAATTGGCGGTGCTACAGAAGTCCGTGTCATGATAGTAGACGACGATCCCCAAATCCTGGCGGCTCTACGCACCTTATTAGAGCCTTGGGGATTGCAAGTCACGACTCTGGAAGATCCACAGCAATTTTGCCAGATTCTAGAAGCAACGCTACCGGATTTGCTAATTTTGGATGTCGGAATGCCGAATGTCAGCGGCATCGAACTCTGTCAAATTGTCCGCAACGATTCCCGCTGGGGACGTTTGCCGATTATTTTCTTGACAGCTCATACAGATAGCTCCACAGTAAATCAAGTGTTTGCTGTAGGTGCGGACGACTTCGTTAGTAAACCTATTGTGGGTCCAGAATTAATTTCCCGCATCCTCAATCGCTTGGAACGCATTCAACTCCTGCGGAACATGACTGAGATTGACCCGCTGACAATGGTGTACAACCGCCAGAAGTTTGTGCAAGCCACTAGCCAACTGCTTTGCCTAGCTGGTCAACAAGGTCAACCGCTTTGTTTAGCATTTCTAGACATAGATTGTTTGAAGCAAATCAACGACCTCTATGGCTACAGCACTGGAGACATCGTACTGCGTCAATGCGGGCAGTTACTGCGGCAGACTTTTCAACAACAGTCTGTGGTAGCCCGTTGGGTTGGAGAAGAATTTGTCGTCACCCTATACGGCGCAACTAAAGCGGAGGGAATAGAGAGACTTTCTAGAGTATCGCAAACTATACGTCAACAATGGTTTACGTCAAGCGATCGCACTCATCGGTTTCGGGTTACGGTTAGCGCTGGTATTGCTCAATATCCTGATGACGGAACCGATCTAGATTCTCTATGTCGCGCTGCACTAGCCGCCCTGCATCAGTCCAAGTTAGCTGGATGCGATTGCATTTTCTCTGCGGGGGGAACCCCTAGCTCTATTCTCGCTTCCTCATAACTTCCTCAGATTGTCTGCCTAAGCTCAGAAAATAAGGGAAAGTTAGCACCCCAATGCTCTATGTTTCAAAAAATCCTCACAGCACTAGACAAATCTGAAATTAGCAAGCATGTTTTTGAGGAAGCTCTGGCTCTGGCAAAAGCTAATGGAGCTAGTTTGCTGCTATTGCACGTTTTATCGGTTGACGAAGAGGATTATCCTCTTGTCGCCGGACGTAATAGTTGGAACTACGACCCAAAAGCAATCTGTGCCGCTGTAGAAAGCTTTCAAAAGCATTGGCAGGAGTACGAACAGCAAGGGCTAGAGTTGTTGCGATCTCGCACTGCTCAAGCAACTGCTGCTGGGGTGAAGGCAGAATTTACCCAAAATCTCGGCGGTCCTGGTGCGTGTATTTGTGCAGTAGCTCGTGCCTGGGGTGCCGATCTGATCGTGGTGGGACGGCGGAGACTTTCGGTTTGGCGCGAGTTAGTGCCAGGTAGCGTCAGTAGCTACGTGCTTCACCACGCTCCCTGTACCGTGATGGCAGTGCAGTATCCCGTGAAAAAAAATATACGTACTCTCCACCCTCAGCCATTAAAGTTAGCATCCGAATAAATTTCGACTGAAATTTTTTGAACCCACAATGCCTTTGTTAAATGCGTTACGTTATTGCAACTTACTTTGAGTCTGGGAACGGGCGCTAGGGAAGCCTCTTGTTGACTCGTCCACTCATAACTTCCTCATAGTCTAAAGTTAGGATTGCAACTAAAGACAACTTCGGTTATTCATCGCGTAAGGTGAAGCCATGAATAAAGCATTAATTTATACTTTTTTAGGATTATTGACAGCTGGCGCGCTCTCCAGTACCGCTACAGAGGGTACGCAAGCTCAATCTCCAAGAGCGCAACAAGATCCGCATCACCCCTCTGCTCAAGCTACCCCTGCTCGCCAAGGGATGATGATGCAGCAAGTCGATCGGCACTTCATCGAAATGATGATTCCCCATCACCAGGATGCAGTGGAGATGGCTAAGCTGGCATTAAGCCGCGCTAAACGTCCTGAGATCGAAAAACTGGCTTCAACCATCATCAAAGACAAAAATCGAGAGATTGAGCAAATGCAGACCTGGTACAAACAGTGGTACGGCACAGAAGTACCTGCTGCACCGATGGCTGGCATGGGAATGATGGGCAGAGGACAAGGAATGATGGGAATGTCTATGCGCCCAGGTATGGAGATGCATTTGGACACTTTGAAGGATGCCTCTGACTTCGATCGGGCATTTATCCGCGAGATGATACCCCATCACCAAATGGCAGTGATGAGACCTCTTTCAAATTAGCTAACTGTGACAGCTTGAGCCTGTTCAAAGTTGTACAAAGTAGCAATCAGATTGCACCGCAACCCAAAACGTTTGCGACGGTTGCGATAGCGTCCCGATAAAATCCGAAACACTTTCAAGCGGCGGTTAACATGCTCAATCCCCACTCGTTCACGCGCCAGTTGCCGATTGTAAGCTTTGTCTTCCACTGTGAGATACCCGCCTCTAGGTTTCTTCTTCGGCAAGCGAGAGTGAATATGCAATTTTTGCAATCCCTGATAGCCCTTATCTTGCAAACTCTCAGTCAGGGGATGAAAGTGAATGCCAGAGGCTTTGAACAACTTAAAATCGTGCTGTCGTCCCTTGCCGAAGAAGGTACAAATGACTTGTTGGGTCTGGGCATCAATTACCAATTGGCTTTTGAGCGTATGGCATTTCTGTTTACCCGAATAGAATGCGCGTTGCCGACGTTTGGGACGCTCAATGCGGGTTTCGGTGACATCGACGATGACCACGCTTGGTGTAGCAAAACCGCGCACTAACTGCCGTTTACCTGGTAAACGGAAGCGCCGAGTTCGCATCAACGTATCTTCGACCCACTGGACAATTCGGCAGACCGTGGACTCACTGATGCCCCAACTCGTGCCGATGTGAAAATAAGGGCGATATTCTCGCCAGTATTCTAGTGCCACCAAGATCCGCTCGTCAAGTGCCAATTTTGGCTTAGCTCCTGGTTTTGGAGTCGTTCTCCATTCGGGTTGAAGGGCTTTGACCATTTGCTTGAAGGTTTCTCGCTGCACGCCAAAGCGTCGCTTAAACTGTTCATCCGTCAGGGTTTGAGCTATTGTAGAATTCATCATCAGGACGTTTTTGTTCAAATTGTTCTGTCCTGATGTTTCCTGATTTTGCGTCCCGCTTCAATCTGACTTTTTCTAATCTGCAAGAGGTCTATGATGTCACGGATGGTTGTTAACAACGGTACTCAGCCAGAACTTCGCAACTTAGCTCAATCCATTATTAAAACTCAAACGGCTGAAATCGAGCAAATGTTGCAATGGTATCGAACCTGGTATCAGGCTACTTCTAGACAAAATTAACTAAGTTTTCTTTTGCTATTTAGGGACGATCGGGCGATCGCGGTTTTCCGATCGACCTACAGGTTTAATCTTGGTGGTTTTCCCATCGAGACCCCTACCTCTAGCCTGAAACCATTTTTTCTTGCATAGCTATAAGAGGATAGTTGAATATGTTTGGATTTCTTAGACGCAAGCGCGAACAAAGCAACGACAAGATGGCGCAAGACCCGATTTGCGGCATGACAGTTGAGAAAGCTACCGCGCTCAAGTCAGAGCGGGATGGGGAGACGTACTATTTTTGCAGTCCTCATTGCCAGCGCACTTTTGAATCGCAAACAGCAGAATAAAGCACAACCAAAACTCCCTTTAAAACTCATTTAAGGAGCTGACAGAATGGCTACAAACCACTCGCATCACGGGCATCGGCATGGAAGTGCAGTAGCACCGAATCCAAATGAGATGGCGAAAGACCCGATTTGCGGCATGACGATCCCTAAAGCAACATCACTAAAGACAGAACGAAGCGGGCGCGCTTACTATTTTTGCAGCCAGAGTTGCCTGAACACGTTTTTAGATCCCGAAAGAGAACTCAAATCGATGCGGAAGCGCGTCACCATTGCCTTAACGGGAGTGCTGCTACTGGCAATCATGCGTGCCGCTGCTTTCATTGGTCTGGCAGCAGGCGTAACTTTAGTGACTTGGGTTCCCATTCCAGCCCTACCTTGGTTTACTTGGGGTGTGTGGCTATTCATCTTGACTACGCCAGTCCAGTTCATTGGTGGGTGGTCGTTTTACGTGGGGTCGTGGAACGCCATTCGCAGCCGTCACATCAACATGGATTTCCTAATCGCGCTCGGCACGACGGTCGCTTACGTCTACAGCGTGGTCGTCATCTTTTTCCCCAACATCTTACCTGTCAAAGTTGCCGAGCGCGAAGTCTACTTTGAGGTATCTGCTATTATCATTGCCTTTGTCTTGCTAGGCAAGTACATGGAGGAAATCATCAAAAAGAACTCCTCAGCAGCCATCCGCAAATTATTGGATCTAAAGCCTGCAACTGCCAAAGTGATTCGGGACGGCATGGAAATGGAAATTCCAGCAGAGAGCGTCATGGTTGACGAAACAATTGTCGTTCGCCCAGGAGAGCGAATTCCCACGGATGGAGTTGTTTTAGATGGGGCTTCTTCTGTAGATGAATCGATGCTAACTGGAGAATCAATTCCGGTAGAGAAAGGAGCGGGAGCAGAGGTGATTGGTGGAACGCTAAACCGCACGGGACTTTTCCACTTCCGAGCAACCCGCGTGGGGGCAGAAACAGCACTGGCACAAATCATCAAGTTTGTAGAAGAAGCGCAAAACAGTAGCGCTCAAGTTCAGCGGCTGGCAGATACAGTGACTGGTTACTTCGTTCCAGCAGTAGTCATTATTGCGGTACTTGCCTTTGTGGGCTGGTTGCTAGTAGGGAATTTCCCGCAAGCCTTACTGTCATTTATTGCGGTACTAATTATTTCCTGTCCTTGTGCTTTAGGGGTAGCCACTCCTGCTGCTCTGATGGTAGGTGTTGGGAAAGGTGCGGAAAACGGCATTTTGATCCGAGGTGGTGAAGTTCTAGAGCGGGCGCAAAAGCTTTCTACTGTAGTTTTTGATAAAACTGGAACGCTGACTAAAGGCGAGCCTAGCGTCACGGACGTGGTTCAGTTGTCAGAACGTCCAAAAGATGAAGTCCTGCGGCTGGCGGCTGCGGTGGAAATAGGCTCGGAGCATCCTTTGGGTGAGGCGATCGTGCGGGCAGCTAAACATCAGACGATAGATATTCCTAAAGTCGATAATTTTGAAGCGATTCCCGGACACGGTATTCGAGGAGAAGTCAATGGCGATCGCGTCATCTTGGGCAACCGCCGTTTGTTTCAACAACAAGGCTATTCCTTGACTCCAGAGGTAGAAAGTCGATTAACTCAGTTAGAGATGGATGGCAAAACTGCCATGCTGGTTGGTTGCAACGGTCTACTAGTAGGAATTGTTGCGGTAGCGGATACGCTCAAGCCCGAAGCCGAACAAGCAATTGCCGCCTTGCGTCGTGAGAGAGTCAAAGTTGTCTTGCTGACTGGAGACAACCAACGCACTGCGGAGGCGATCGCCCGTCAAGTGGGGATCGATCGGGTTATTGCTGAAGTTTTACCCAGCGACAAAGCCGAAGTTGTGAAGAGAATCCAACAACGCGGCGAAGCAGTGGCAATGGTAGGTGATGGAGTCAACGATGCTCCTGCACTAGCAACTGCTGATATTGGTATTGCTATTGGCTCTGGTGCCGATGTTGCCAAAGAGACAGGGGGGATTATTCTGGTGAAGAACGACGTGCGCGATGTCGTGGCGGCAATTCGCCTTTCCCGCGCCACCATGCGTAAGATTAAACAAAATCTGTTCTGGGCTTTTATCTACAACACGATCGGGCTTCCCATTGCTGCCTTCGGTTACTTAAGTCCAATTATTGCCGCTGCTGCGATGGCTTTAAGTTCTCTATCTGTGATTGTTAATTCGTCGCTACTCAAAGGATTTAAATTATCCAACACTTAGTTATAAAAATGAGAGGTTTTTTATGAGTTACCAGCGCCAGCACGATCCCATTTCACTTAATAGCTTATCTACAAAGCAAGCACTGTTTGTTGCCTTTGCTACCTCTACTTTTTTGCTAGTAGCAGGCTACCGCTTACCTTTAGTTTCTATTTTGCTCTTCGCTTTACCCCTGGGGTTTCTCTTAATGTCCCTTCCTCTGTCTATACAGTCTTGTAAAAAAAAGCCAGTTAAAAACCATTTACCCTTAATGTTACCTCCAGCAGATCGATAACTAGAACTGTATTTTTCGGGTCTTACTTTGCTGGAATTTTATAGACAAGTCGGGAATTTCAATTGCTACAACTTGAGAAAACTTTATGGCTCATCAACACGATCGTCAATCCAGTTCTAGAATCTCAATTGTCAAAATCGCCTTGTTTGTCTTCCTCGCTGTTATTGTCTTTCTACTGATAACAGAACATTGGGCGCATATACTCGGTATCCCACCATTATTCTTACTTCTGGGACTGTGTATACTCATGCATTTATTTATGCATGGCGGACATGGCGGACATGGCGGTGGAAATGGAAACAGTAGCGGTGGCAGCAACATATATCGCCCCTAAAATACCTGTACGATTAGGTCAATCTAAATATTCAAAAAGGTGTAGCCATGAGAGATATACCAGCTTACGGACTTTGGCTTTTGGTCATCGTTAATTCACTAGTATTCATCATTTTTGCTTTCAGCTTTACCAAACCAAAAAATCCCCGCGATTGGCGCTCTTTTGGAGCTTTTTCTGCCTTTATTGTGGCACTATTTACGGAAATGTATGGCTTTCCATTAACTCTTTACTTACTATCGGGCTGGCTGCAAACTCGCTATCCAGGGCTGGATATTTTTTCCCATGATGCCGGACATCTTTGGTGGACGTTGTTGGGTTGGAAAGGCGACCCCCACTGGAACCCAGTTCACCTTTTAAGCAACGTAGTGATTTTTGGTGGCATTATCTATCTTGGTTCTGCCTGGGAAGTTTTATATAAAGCTCAGCGAACTCACACGCTGGCAATAAGTGGACCCTATGCGACGATTCGCCATCCCCAATATATTGCTTTCATCGCTATTATGTTCGGATTTCTGCTCCAGTGGCCCACAATCTTGACGCTGCTAATGTTTCCAGTGTTGGTATTGATGTACGTGCGGTTAGCACGTCAGGAAGAGCGCGATGCACTAGCTGAATTTGGCGACGAGTACCGACGCTATGCTGAGAATACACCAGCTTTTTTCCCTCGTTGGGGCAGCAGAAGCGATCGCAAAGACAAACACTCCTAAATTTTGAAGTGCTGTCGGAGGGAATTACAAAAGTGCTGAATCATAAGCCTCGATCGATACTACTAGGAGCGGGGTATGGTTAACACTTGTTTATTTCGCTAAATGCTTTCTAAGGGTTGATTCATCAGAAATGGTAATTGAACAAAAATGTTCACCATACCCCGCTCTCATTAGTAGCTAGTTTTTAAAAAGAATTTAATTGGAGGTTTACTATGTTATCAAACACTCACGAGCGGGAAGAGCGTCACCTAAGTAGAAATTTTACTAAATTAAGAACGCGATCGCTCTCCATCGCCACCGCGATCGCCACGGGTTTTGTCTACACCATTTGCGTTTTGTTTATTGCTGTCGCGCCGAAAGCAGCAATGGCTTTCTTCAGCACTATCCTTCATATCGACCTAACCAGTTTGGTTAGAGTAGTTACCTGGGGGAGCTTTATAGCTGGACTTCTATTCTGGTCTCTTGGACCAGCTCTATACGCTGCCTTATTAGCTCGGCTCTATAACAGTCTTGCACCTAGGTAAACTTTAACTATATTTCTCTTCAATTGCGAGCAAGCCACACGGAAAACTGTTGAGAGAAATCACAAGAATCTTATCATGAAGCCGATCGTACAACTTAAAAAAAGCAAAGCGATCGCCAGCATTCGCTGATAAAACTAGATCCGCTATCGCTGACTGTTGCTACAAGCAAGATCGTAACATTACTTTATGTCATCGGTATCTTGTTTTTCATCCTAGTGCCCGACCGCGTTTTTTAGTTATGTCTCCCATTCTAAACTCACCCAGATTACCGAGCCGATGAATTGGAAACTCTGTATGGTTGGTCTTCTTCCCTTTTTCCTAGCCATGAGTACCGCCATTGTCGTGGTGGTTCAAATCCACAACTATTTCAAGCAAAGATAATCGAAATTTATTACAGATTGGGGGTGAAACTATGAGCGATTTAATAGTTATCGGTTTCAAAGACGAGTTTAAGGCAGATGAAGTTCTCATCGACTTAAGGAAACTACAGCGGGAGTATCTGATCGACTTAGAAGATGCTGCTGTTGTTGTTAGGAATGAAACAGGCAAAGTCAAAGTTAAGCAAACTCAAGAATTAGTATCTTCTGGGGCGCTGAGTGGAGGTTTCTGGGGATTAATATTTGGTTTTTTGTTCTTTCATCCCCTAATCGGTTGGGCGCTTGGGTCTGCTGTTGGAGCACTTTCGGGGTCGTTAACTGATATTGGAATTGATGACAATTTCATTAAAGAAGTTGGGGACACAATCGAACCTGGAACATCTGCTCTTTTTATACTTGTGAGAAAGTCCACACCAGATAAGGTTCTAGAAGATTTAAGCAAATTTGAAGGCAAAGTTTTGCAAACTTCTTTATCGAAGGAGGATGAAGCAAAATTGCAAGAGGCATTAACTAAAAGTGAAGCAGTTCAACAATAGCTTGACACGTTTTTGAAATGCTCGGTCAAAAGTAGATTCGTAGCTGCTTGGATGCCCTAGTTGTAGCGTTTGCGTTTCCTGAAACTCAGTCTGAAACTGAGGAGGTTTTCATGTTTGACAAAATCATCGCTGCTACAGATAGTTCAAAAGCTAGCAAACGTGTTTTTGAAAAAGCACTTAACCTAGCAAAGCTAACCGGAGCCAGTCTCATGGTGTTACACGTTTTATGCCCCGATGAAGAGGGCTGTCCAGATCCACTCGATCCCTTAGAGGTCTACTATCCAGGCAAAGATAAAGAAGCCGCAGAACGTTACCAAAAGAAGTGGGAGAAGTTCTCTCAGCAAGGATTAGAGATGGTGCAATCGTTTGTAGCAAAAGCAACTGCCGCAGGTGTATCCGCTGAGTGCAACCAGATTTCCGGCGAACCCGGTCAAACCATTTGTGAGATTGCTCATACATGGAAAGCAGATTTAATTGTCATCGGACGGCGGCGATGGCTTTCAGGTTTGGAACGGTTAGTTCTGGGTAGTGTCAGCAACTATGTACTCCACCATGCTTCTTGTTCGGTGCTGACCGTGCAGTAGTCGATCGCCTCAAGATAAAAAATCAATGGAGGAGATTATGGCAGAACGAACTGGTATTTTGGGAAAATTCCTTGCACTCGTTCAAGGGGAAGTTGCGGCTGACACTCTAGAAGCCTATCGACGGGCAGGTCAAGCGGTCTACGATCTCCTCCAGCAAGTCGAGGAACGCCGTTTAGCTCTAAAAATTCAATCCTTAAACCCCTGGACAGTAGATCCTGCAACCCAAACACAATTTCTTTGTGCCTGGAATGCTTTTGTACTTCAAACCCTTGGGGATCGGTTCTTAGAAGCCGACTACGGAGCAAATCCTGCCACAGCAGGGTACGTGCCACCCATAACGGCAAAACAGGCATTGGCTTTTTACACTCAAGTTGGGAGTTGGTTGAAACGGGCGTATCAAGCTGGAACCAATCCAGATTACCGTTTGGATGTGAGCCTGCCAGCAAATTTACCAGCTTGGGGTGAAAATGAGTCTTGTCCAAACACGCATCTAGATGGCACGATCGCTGCAACCCGCTTATTGCGAACTCACGCCGAAAGCGCGATCGCAGTATTTGAATCTGAAGCTTTGCCAGCGGATAAGCAAGCTGTTGTTAACCAATTTCACCAGCTTTTGGCAAGTGCAACCAGCGAAGCAGAATACGCCGAACAACTCTGGGCACCCAACCTGCCGCAAGAAGTGCATGAGCAAGTCGAGCAACATGCGAAATCTGCCCTAGAGCAGTACTATCACCTGGGACAAATTCTAGCAATGCCGCAGTTGCTCGATCCCAGCCAGACTGTTGAAACGCGAGCAAGTTCACCCTTTTCTACCAGTCAGAGATCGCGACCGTTACCAGGAGAAACTGGATTCGATCCCTGGTGTCTGACCGATCCGGCAGTGCGCGACGACTGGCAACGACCTCCCGAAACGAAAGAGGCGATCGAGCTTCTTTTGGGTCACTACTACTGCTGCCCCTGGGCACCGATTTACGTGGTGAAGCATCCCGTCCAGATTGGCGATCGGCAAATCAACACTTCGCAAGAGTTTACATTAGATGTTTCAGCCGAAGCAGTATTTGACGGTGGCGCTTTCAAACGCCAGATTCTAGTTGGCTCTTTTCAATCCTCGCCGGATTTAAATTACTGCGCTCCTCGTCCTAGCAATCGGCGTAGAGAATCGCGTCGTCGAGGTTGCTAATCAGAAGCGGGTGCATCGCAATAGTTGAGGGAAGTGGTATTCAACCGTGGGCAACTCAAGCTGACAGAATTAGGAGCGTAAGTAAAGTTATGGAAGCAATGCAAATAGAAGCAAAATCGATAGCAACTCAGCCATCTAATTCACTTCCTTTAGACTATCGGGGGATTGAAACTTCTCCTGCGCTGAATGCAGCCTTCCCGATCGCGATCGGCTTTACCATCGGCTTTGCGATCGTCTCGGCAGTTGCTGCTTCAATTTATGCGCGTATTCCTAAGCAAATGCAGCAGCGATCGTTCAGCTTCAAACCGCGTCACAAGGTTCCGTGTCATCGCTGTCAGTATTTTAGCAGTAATCCCCATCTCAAATGCACTGTTCATCCAGTAACCGTGCTAACCGAGAAAGCAATTGACTGTGCGGATTACCGTTCAAATAGCGAGACGGAACGGGTTGCATAAAAGTACCATCCCAGTGGTTAAGACAATCTATGCTAACGCCATCGTTCTGCTAAATTAGCAATTTTTAAGCTATAGGCGCTGTGGCAATACCATAAAAATGTTTATTGTTCGAGGAACGATTTTATGAAACCGGATTACCTGATTGTCGGTAGTGGTTTATCGGCATTGGTCTTTGGTGCTTTGATGGCAAACTCCGGCAAGAGCGTGCAAATCCTTGAAGCTCACGAGCATCCAGGGGGCTTTGGGCACACGTTTACAATGGCTAAAAAATATACGTTTAATGCCCAACTCCACTATGTTTGGGACTGCGGCGAAGGGCAAACGGTTAATCGGGTACTCAAAAAACTGGGTTTGGATCGGGACGTGACCTTTGAGCGATATGACCCGAACGGCTTCGATCGTATGCGAATGCCGGGGTATGCGTTGGATATTCCCTCTGAGCCGGAGGAATTGATCCAGCGATTGTCCGTGCTGTTTTCTGGGTATAGCGATCGCATTCGCCGATTCGTCAACGAAGTTGAGAAAACTGGCGCGGGCTTGAAAATACTCGCCCCGCCGATCGAACCAACCGAACTCCTCAAACATCCAAATGAAGTATTCTGTGCCGTTCAATATTACAACAGCACGCTCCAGGATGTATTTGACAAGTTTCAACTGCCACAAGCCGCTCAAACCCTATTAGCCCTGCAATGGCTTGATTTTTTACTACCGCCGAATCAACTTTCGTTCTATGCCTGGGTCGCATTGTTCAGGGGCTATCAAGCAGGTGCATTTTACCCAACTCAGCATTTTGAGCATGTAATTAACTCGTTCGTCAACGCGATTCAATCGCGTGGGGGACAAGTGTTGCTCAACCATGAAGTCACGAATTTTAGAGTCACAGACAAAACGGTTACGGGAGTTGAGGCGATGGATCTTACCACCCATCAAACCCATGAATTTACAGGCAATACCGTAATTTGTAACATTGACCCTAAAAAAGCCGCCAAAATGATTGGCGAGGAAAAGTTCTCCAAAAAAGTGCGCCGAAAACTCAACTACGAGTATTCTGCGTCCAACTTCATGGCTTATTGCGTCGTCCGAGACCTGGATCTTCGAGATTATGGGTTTGGTAAGTGGAATCTCTCTCATACAGGATATCAGGATTTGAATGAAGCCTTTGCTCAAATGTACGAGCGCAATGACTTTTCTAATCCTAGTTTTGCCATCACAACCCCCACCTTACTCACAGACGCACGGCGGGATTGTCCGGAGGATTGTCAAATTGTTGAATTCCTCACTGTTGCCAACTACAAATACTTCAAGCAATTGCGAGAAAGCGATCGCAAAGCCTACAACCAAAAAAAGCAAGAAATTTTAGATTCCATCCTGGATGTCGTGGAAGAACACTACGTGCCGAATTTTAGAAAGCACATGGTCTTCCACATCACGGGCAGCCCTACAACCAACGAACGCTTTTGCTGGTGTCCCAATGGAAATTCCTACGGCTCCAGTCTGACCCCACGCAATATGGGTCTGGGGCGACTGAATCACGAAACCTCACTCAACCATTTCTACTTCTGCAATGCCTCATCCGGCTATCCAGGCTTCGCTCCCACAGTTTGGACGGGATCGCTGCTCTATCAACGATTATCTGGCGACGTGATTTTAGGCAACGGTTAAACAGAGGCTCGCACATCATCCATTTCATCAATTAAGAGGTCAACCATGAGAATCGCTGTCATTGGGGGTGGAGCCAGTGGCATGGTCACAGCCTATCTGCTCGATAAACAAGGGCAGCATGTCACCATTTTTGAACGGCAACCCATGTTAGGGGGACATATTCGGACGCTCAACAAAAACGTGAAACCAAACCAATCCGATTGCAATGAAATTTTGGAAAGTGGAGCGCTTGAATTTCCAACTGTATTTCACAACTTCATCGCTCTCATGCAAGAGCTAGGAGTGGAACTAGAACCCGTCAATATCGGTTCAGCCATGTTTCTCAAAGATGATAGCTGTTTTTTATCGGGAGTCACGATCCGGAAAAACTTTACGGGGATTCGGCACCTGATCGAATCTTTGCGGCTCGATACCATCTACGCCCGTTCCGCTGGGTTATGGCTGAGAACGCGATTTGCCGAGCTGCAAGATTTCTACGATCGCCCGCTGTCACAATACTTGAAACGCCCGTGTATCCGCAATACCTGGCTAAAGTTGCTAGTCATGTACAGCTACTCAATGCCATTTGAACTCATTGATGATTTTCCAGCAGAATTGGCGATTCCTGTTTTACGCGACAATATCGCAGTCAACTGGGTCAGAATAAAAAGCGGCGTGTATTCTTACATTGAAAAAATCCTGGCACGATTTAAGGGTGAAGTTTTACTGAACGTAGAAATTGACCGTATTTTTAGAAGCTTAGATGCTGTGAAAATTGTGCGATCGACGGGTGAAATTCAGGAGTTTGATAAAGTCGTGTTTGCTACGCCACCCGACCAGGTTATGGTGCTGTTAGCAGATCCGACTGATGCCGAAATCAAGCGATTTTCTGCCTGGAAAGCCAATTATGCAACTACCTTAGTTCATACGGATGCTTCCATGTACGCCCGCTATGGCATCCAACCACCATCAGAATTTGATTTCTTCCAAACAGACAGCCGCTGGGGATATAACGGCTACCTGAATCAACTGTGCGCCATCTCGTCGCCTCAGCATTATTTCTTATCGTTCCAACTAGAGCAGCTAATTGCCGACGATCGCATCATTCACGTTCAGGAACACCACACCCCGTTGTATACCACTGAGTCTTTTCGATATCGAGATGAAGTGGTTGCCACCAATGGAGAGAACAACACGTACCATGCAGGAGCCTATCTTGGGGATGGTCTGCATGAAGGCGCTATTACGTCTGCCCTTCGAGTCGCTCAACTCATCGGTTAAGTTCGGCTCGATCTGTTTTCCATTCGAGATCTTTGGTTGTACAGATCGACTTCATCAACCCCAACTTCAAAGCTACGTTCAGAACATCCTCATCCCAAGCAATAGAAAGATCCAAGCAATATAAAGATTATGGCGATCGCCCTTGCAATCTGCAAGTCTACATTTTTGAAATTGTTGGTATATTGAACGCGATCGCACTCGGATGAGGAAAAGTTATTAAGTTAAACGCATTCGGATCGTTGTAATACAGATGCTATTCCCATGAGATGAAGGTCGGTAAAATTAAACTATGGACAAGAATCGCAATCAATACATTCCAGCTCTCAAATACGACTGGTTGACTCCTGTGTACGATCCATTACTAAAGTGGACTATGGGCGAGTTCGCTTTCAAGCGCCAATTAGTAAGGCAAGCTGGGATTGAAAAAAACAATCGAGTCCTCGATCTCGGCTGCGGTAAGGCAACGCTGACTTTGCTACTCAAAAAAATTCATCCTGAAGCAGAAGTTGTTGGGCTTGATGGCGATCTAAAAGTACTTGAAATTGCTAAAACCAAAGCTGTAAAAACTGGTTTGAAAATTGCTTTAGATCGGGGTATGGCTTTTGAACTTCCTTATCCCGATCGCTCGTTTGACCGAGTTCTTTCAAGTCTTGTGTTTCACCATTTGACGCGAGACAACAAAGTTCGCACCTTAAAAGAAGTGTTTAGAGTCCTAAAACCTGGTGGGGAGTTACATGTAGCTGATTGGGGAAAACCTCAAAACACGTTAATGCGTGTAGCATTCCTGCTCGTACAGATGCTTGATGGCTTTAATACCACAGCAGATAGCGTCAATGGATTACTGCCAGAATTATTTAGTCAAGCTGGATTTGAAGACATTCAGCAAACAGATCGACACATAACCCTATTCGGTACTCTCGCTTTGTATAGAGCGCGGAAAACTAAATAACTTTTGGGCTTTGTTTGTATGGCAATAGGTAAGCAATGCCAGGAGAGAAAATATTAATGAGTACTATCCTAAAAGACCCAGTTTGTGGCATGACCGTTCAGCCTAAGACAGAAGTGACTGCCTTTTACCGAGAGCAAGAAATTCACTTCTGCTCCGATTTTTGTCGTAATAAGTTTTTTGAGTACCCAGAACGGTATACCGCAGCATTAACTACCGCTAACTACGAAGAGGCTCAAGAGAATCGACGAATTGCATATTTTTCAATGGAGGTGGCTATTGGTTCCGCCATGCCAACTTACAGTGGCGGCTTAGGTGTACTGGCTGGCGACACTTTGAAATCCTTTGCCGACCTGCGAGTTCCTGCGGTTGGGGTGAGTCTTCTTTATCGAAAAGGTTACTTTAACCAAAAACTAGATGAGTGGGGCAGACAGCAGGAACAACCCGTCCAGTGGAGTCCCGATCGCTTCCTACATCCTTTGTCTGCAACGATTCAAGTAGACATCGAACAAAGAACCGTGCAAGTTCGAGCTTGGCAGTATGACATTGTTGGTTTGAGTGGATACAGCGTCCCCCTGATTTTGCTAGATACCGATGTTGAAGGAAACACAGATGGCGATCGCACCCTCACAGATTTCCTTTATGGTGGAGACGAGCGATATCGGCTGGCTCAGGAAATTCTGCTGGGAATTGGCGGAGTCAGAATGCTGCAAATTTTAGGATACAGCAGAATTGAAAGATTTCACATGAACGAGGGACACGCCAGTTTACTGGTTTTGGAGTTGCTGAAAAAACGTAACGGCGCGAATACGGAGGCATGGGACTTTAGCAGCATCAGAAACCAGTGCGTCTTTACGACTCATACCCCCGTGCCAGCAGGACACGACCAATTTGACTATGGTTTGGTGCAGTATAGTTTGGGGCAGATGCTACCGTTCGACGTACTGCAAATGCTGGGGGGACGAGATCGGCTCAACATGACAGTGTTGGGACTGAATCTCAGCCACTACGTTAACGGTGTAGCCAAGCGGCACGAGGAAGTATCCCAGGAAATGTTTCCAGGTTATCCTATCCATCACATTACAAATGGAGTCCATTCGTGGACGTGGACTTGCGACAGTTTTAAATCCCTTTACGAGCGATACATTCCTGGCTGGAGCAACGATCCATCGATGCTACGACATGCTATCAGCATTCCTCAAAAAGAGATTTGGTCAGCTCACTTGGCGGCTAAAGCGCGTCTATTTGCTTTGATTCAGGAACGAACTCGTCTTTCGCTATCCGTAGACACTCTCACAATTGGTTTCGCTCGTAGGGCAACGCTTTACAAACGAGCGGACTTGATTTTTTCGGAGATCGATCGGCTCGTGGAAGTTGCCAAACAAGTTGGTCCAATACAGTTTGTCTTTGCTGGTAAGGCACACCCGAAAGACAATCCTGGCAAAGAGTTAATTCGACGGATATTTGAAGTATCGCACCAACTACGGGGGCAAATACCTATAGTTTTTTTGGAAGATTACGACATGGAGCTATCTAAGCTAATTGTGTCTGGAGTGGATCTTTGGCTCAACACGCCGCAACGACCTTTAGAAGCTTCTGGAACATCGGGTATGAAGGCAGCACATAACGGCGTTCCTAGTTTCAGTATATTGGACGGTTGGTGGATTGAAGGGCATATTGAAGGAGTTACTGGCTGGGCAATTGGCAGCAAAGAATCAGAGCTTTCCAGATCGGACGACCTAACCCGCCAAGATGCAGAGGATTTGTATCAAAAACTGAAAAAGGCGATCGCACCAATGTTTTATCAAGAGCGCGAGCGGTGGGTTGATGTCATGCGACACGCGATCGCGCTGAATGCCTCATTTTTTAATACTCGCCGCATGGTACAGCAGTACGTTACGAATGCCTATCTACCTTAACTTTATGAATTACCTGCCATCTCCTTTTTGGAGTATTCCTACTGCGGATTTGCTGAAGGAACTTCAGACGACTTCCCAAGGCTTGACCAAAGCGGAAGCTAAACAGCGACTCATGCAATATGGATTCAATCTTATCAAGCCAAAGCGAAGAGCGGATACCTTGACGCTCTTGCTAGCACAGTTTCAAAGTCCGATCGTCCTAATTTTAATATTTGCTGCTGGATTGTCTTTTTTTGTTCACGACCACGTTGACGGTTCGATTATCTTGGGAATTGTTGGTGTCAGCGGTCTGCTAGGATTTTGGCAGGAACGGAGAGCCGCTAATGCTGTCGAGAAGTTGCTGGCAATTGTTCGAGCTGAAGTCAGCGTGCGGCGTGATGGCGATTGTCAAACCATTCCTGTAGAAGAAATTGTTCCTGGAGATATAACTATCTTGAATGCTGGGGGAACTATCCCTGGCGATTGCCTGATTTTAAAATCTAAAGACCTCTTTGTTGATGAAGCAGCTTTAACAGGAGAAACTTATCCAGTTGCTAAAAATACTGGGATTTTGCCAATAGAAACTCCTCTAGGTCAGCGTACCAATCTCCTTTTCATGGGAACGCATGTAGTCAGTGGTACGGCAGAAGCAGTGGTGGTACGCACGGGTAAATACACGGAATTCGGTCAAGTCTCCGAGCGGTTGCAACTTAGAGCGCCAGAAACAGATTTTGAGCAGGGTATTAGGCATTTTGGCTATTTCTTAATGGAAGTCACGCTAATGCTAGTCATTGCTATCTTTGCGATTAACGTCTACCTGGCACGTCCTATTTTGGATGCCTTTCTCTTTTCGCTAGCCTTAGCAGTTGGATTAACCCCACAACTGCTACCAGCAATTATCAGCGTCAACCTAGCTCACGGTGCCAGACGCATGGCTCGTCAAAGGGTAATTGTCAAACGTTTGGCTGCAATTGAAAACTTTGGCAGTATGAACGTACTTTGCTCTGATAAGACTGGCACTCTAACTGAAGGAGTCATGCAAATACACTCCGCGCTAAATGTATATGGCAATGAAAACCAGGAAGTACTTTTCTATGGCTACCTCAATGCTTTCTACGAAACTGGTTATGTAAATCCAATCGATGAAGCAATTCGTAGCCATTATCAGTTCGACCTATCAGGGTATCAAAAACTTGATGAGAGTCCCTATGATTTTATTCGCAAGCGATTGAGCGTCCTAGTTGCTACAAATAGCACTCATTTGCTAGTGACTAAAGGGGCGCTAAAAAATGTATTAGCGGTTTGTTCGTCAGTGCAATGTCCCAATGGGTCGATTGGCGACATAACTCCCCTGTTGAAATCGATCCAGCAACGTTATGAGGAATTCGGCAAGCAGGGCTTTCGCATTCTAGGAATAGCTTACCGAGATCTTGGTTCTACTACAAATATCACTAAAGATCTGGAAACTGAAATGACTTTTCTCGGATTCCTGCTTTTTGCCGACCCAGCCAAGATCGGTATTACTGGCACAATTCAACACCTAGAGAATCTTGGAGTTTCGCTGAAGATTATTACGGGCGACAACCAGCGGGTGGCTGCTAACATCGCTCAAGAAATAGGAATGACCAACCCTGATATTCTCACAGGCTTAGACTTACATCAAACCAGCGATGCAGCACTGCTCAAACGAGTCAACGAGGTGAATATCTTTGCCGAAGTCGAACCCAACCAAAAAGAACGTATTATTCTGGCACTCAAAAAAGCTGGCAACGTAGTAGGATACATGGGAGATGGAATTAATGACGCTTCAGCTCTACACGTTGCCGATGTTGGTATTTCTGTCAACAGTGCCGTGGATGTAGCGAAAGAAGCAGCTGACATCGTGCTACTAGAAAAAGACCTTGGAGTGCTAGTGCAAGGGGTGCAAGAGGGGCGGACGACCTTTGCCAACACGCTCAAGTATGTATTTATGGCAACTAGCGCCAATTTTGGCAATATGTTTAGCATGGCGGGCGCTTCGCTGTTTTTACCCTTTCTCCCCCTGTTACCCAAGCAAATTCTACTGACCAATTTGCTGACGGATTTTCCAGAAATGACGATCGCCACTGACAGCGTAGACCGAGACATGGTTAGTAAACCTCGCCGCTGGAATATCCGATTTATCCGTAACTTCATGCTTGTATTTGGACTGATTAGTTCTGTGTTTGACTATCTCACTTTTGGAACGCTATGGTTTATCTTGCGTGCCACGCCCGATCGATTCAGAACTGGTTGGTTTGTGGAGTCAGTTATTTCTGCTGCGGCGATCGTGTTAGTGATTCGCACCCGCAAGCCTTTCTTCAAAAGTCAACCCAGTAGGTATTTATCGATAACCACGCTAGCGACTGTTGCTATTACTTCTATCCTTCCATACATTCCTGTAGCAAGATTCCTTGGTTTTCAGCCCTTACCTGCTTCATTTCTTTTATTACTAGGAGCAATTGTTACAATTTATATCGTAACAGCGGACAAAATTAAGCAGGTTTTTTACCAGTATGTAAAGTTTTGAAAATTTATCCGATCGAGAACTTATCTTCATAATTTCCTCATAACTCGAATTTAGCCTAAATAAGAAACGCCATAAATATTTACTGCTTGAAGTAAAATTAAAAGCTTTCATTCTATTGCTTTTACATTTTTACTATAAAAAGCTTGTTGCTCAGACAGATTTATTTTTTAAATAGGTGAATTTTTATGCACGAACACAGAACTGAAGCACAAACTAATTCTGATTCTCAAGCTAGTTATAGCAGCCTGTACAAGCTAGTTAACAATGTACTTAGCATGATGGTTATGTTTGCAGCTTGTTTGCTGATTTGCCATACGCCTAGTTTGATGAATGCATTTTTAGGACATTTCTCTCACTAGAGTCATTGCTCTATTCCAGCCAAAACATTCGATCCTTGACAGTTGCACAAATTACTTACTTATGAATGCTCTACGCACAACTTTTTTAATGGTGCTGCTCGTTGTTTTATTTGTCCTGGTTGGACGGGTTCTTGGCGGACAATCTGGGATGGCGATCGCTCTCATTCTGGCATTAGCAATGAACTTCTTTAGTTACTGGTTCTCAGATAAACTTATTCTCAAGCTCTACAACGCTCGAGAAATTCAACAAGCCGATGCCCCTCGGTTATGGGAAATAGTTGCCCACCTTGCTAGCCGTGCTAGATTGCCAATGCCAAAAGTCTACATAATTCCATCAGAGCAGCCCAATGCCTTTGCTACAGGTCGCAACCCTAAACATGCAGCAGTTGCAGTCACAACGGGCATCATAGAGATACTCGACTGGAAAGAGTTGGAAGGGGTAATCGGTCACGAACTGGCACATATCAAGCACAATGACATTCTGACTGGAACAATTGCTGCTACGATCGCTGGAGCAATTACCTATCTGGCTCAAATGGCTTACTGGCTACCTATAGGACGCAGCGACAGTCGCAATGGCAATCCGTTTGTAGCACTGCTTTTGCTAATTACCGCTCCTATTGCAGCTGCGCTAATTCAGATGGCAATCTCGCGATCGCGGGAATTTGAAGCCGATGCAGGTGGAGCCAAAATCTCCGGCAATCCACTAGCATTGGCGAATGCCCTCCGTAAACTTGAAGCAGGTGCGCGGGCAACTCCAATGAATAATGCCACTCCCGCCACAGCACACCTGTTTCAGGTTAGTCCTTTTAGCGGCAGACAGGGTATTTCTAATCTTTTCTCTACCCATCCCTTAACTGTAGAGCGTATTCGCCGACTAGAAGCAATGGCAGGAAGGCTGTAGCAGCAATTGCAAGTTCTAGACAGCCACTACTACAGGATAAAAGTAATATCTCCCCTAATAACTCGCAGGATGCAACAGCAACCAAGACAAATAATACTCTGTCGGATTCTATGTTGGAAAACTTATTTAACTTCAAACGATTAATGGGTTATCTGGCAGTTGGGATTGAAGCAAGTGCTGCGGTACTAATTGGACTGGCTACCATTGAAGCAACTATTCGCGCGATCGATTTGTTTTTCTACAATCGCAATTCATCTGAAGATTTCAAGGAGGTAGTACGGCTGCGTTTTGGTACGTGGCTCTCACTATCTCTTGAGTTTGAGCTGGCAGCTGATATTGTTCGCACTACTATTTCCCGTACATGGACTGAGTTGGGTAACTTGGGAACAATTATTATTTTAAGAACTATCTTAAACTTTTTTCTTCAAAAAGAAATTGAGAGAGCGGCAAAAAGAAATTATAAATTAGCTAATGCAAAGCAATTGATAAACAAAGAATAAAACTTTTAAGAGACAAAGCATTTTCTCAAGCAAGAAGAAGTACGACGCTATACAGAAATTTAATTTTGTAAATCAGTCTTATGTTAAACAAAATTATCTCTAAATGGATTGTTCGTGTCATGGCTACACCGGAAGTAAATCTATTCATATTCGCTTTTCTCCTTAACTTTGTTTATGAAGTTTGGCAAGCTCCTTATTATGAATTCTATGGAAGTCCCTCTTTTTTGGACAAAATTAAAGACCTAACCCACTGCACTTTTGGTGATGGTGTCATTATCCTTATTAGTAATTGGGTTGTCAGCGGATTAGCTCGTTCTCGTTACTGGGTATTCAAACCAAGCCGTAAATTAATGCTGCTTTTTACTGGTACGGGTTTGGTTATTACCCTCATTACAGAAACCTATCGGGTGAATGTTACCAGAGCCTATGGCGTTCCAGTTTTAGCCGTGCCTGGTCTAGGCATGAGTTCACTCGCGGTACTTCAGTGGATTATTTTGCCACCTTTAGTACTTTATTTTGCACGCCGCCAGATGATGAGTTGGGAAATGGATGGCAGAAAATGAGCCAGAGCGATATTAATTTTTGTACCGTAGTTCTTGACTCTCCAGCCGCGAGGAGAACTTAGGGTAATTCTAGATTTGATGGAGTCACCCCATCTAACTTTCCAGGCTTTACTGCCCAATTACTCAATGGAGGTTATTTATGACTATGGCAACACAAGCAACGACTGATGTCCGGTGGGATCTAAAAGGTGAATGGTTCGATGTTTGTAGCTGCAAACTACCGTGTCCCTGCACGTTTGCTCAAGAGCCAACCTACGGTGACTGCTTATTTACACTGGTATGGCAAGTGCATGAAGGGCAATTTAACGGCATCAAGCTCGACGGTCTGAGTGTCGTTGCCATCGGAGAGGTGGAGGGAAATCAGTGGGTAGAAGACCTCACCCCATCAATGAAATTGCTGTTTTACATTGACGAGCAGGCTGACGAACGCCAGCGCAACGCCCTCAAACAAATCTTTACAGGTAAAGCTGGAGGTTGGCCGAGTCAGTTCGGCAAGCTATTCAGCGAAATTCGCGGGATCGAGTACGCACCGATTGAAGTTAAAATTGCAGATGACCTGAGCTACTGGCGAGCTGTGATTCCTGGGAAAGTTATAGCAGATGTTGAGGCACTCTCTGGACCAACAGCAGACCCGAACCGTCGCGTTCAGTTATACAATCCACCTGGTTCTGAGACGGGATCTGGGCAAGTTGCTACTTGGGGTATTGTAAAAGAGAGTCAAGCCATTGGCTTTGATTATTCCCACCCTTTTGAAGGACAGTCGAGTAAGCATATCCCTTTTGATTGGAGAATGCCCGAATAGAAGGATTAACTTGCGCTCGCTTTAGGGATCGCCTTCTTGACAGAAACACGAGTTCCTCATAACTTCCTCAGAATCTCTCTTTACAGTGAGATCAGCCTGTGACAAGCAATGCTGTCACAACACCATTTGAGGCAGCGATCGAACTAGCCTCAGCAGTCTAGTGAGATTTCAAGTATGGACTGGCGTTTGAAAGATTGGCTATTGAAAGGTTCCAGACGATGGCTCGTCATATTGGCGATCGCTACAGGAATCACCTCTACTACTGTTGCTACAGTCTATACTCTCTCGCGTTATCGCCTCTTGCCTTCCAGTCCTGCACCAACTGCTTCGCCAGCCGCTCCCATTACTAGGACAGTGACAGCTTTGGGACGTTTGGAACCCCAAGGAGAAGCCGTTCACCCTGCTACAACTGGTTCTATAGAAGGAACTCGGATTCTCCAGATCTCGGTCAAGGAAGGGGATAAAGTTCGAGCTGGACAAGTCCTTGCGATTCTCGATACCCGCGGTCGCCGTTTAGCTGCTTTAAAGGAGGCTCAAGAACAAGTCAAAGTTGCCCAAGCACGTTTAGCGCAGGTCAAAGCTGGAGCAAAAGTTGGAGAAATTAACGCTCAAAAAGCAACGATTCAGCGGATGGAAGCTGAGTTACAGGGAAATGTAACAGCTCAGGAAGCAACAGTGAAGCGGTTAGAAGTAGAATTGAGTAACGCTGAAATTGAATACAAACGCTATCAACAGTTGTATCGGGATGGTGCAATTTCAGCATCTACTCTCGATAGCAAACGTTTAACATCTGAAACTGCTCAGAAAAGGCTGGAGGAAGGAAGAGCAACCCTCAAGCGAGTTCGAGAGACAGTACAAGCACAACTGAACGAAGCCAAAGCCAACCTCAACCGCATCGCTGAAATCCGCCCTACTGACGTACAAACAGCTCAAGCAGAGGTAAACCAGGCAATCGCGGTGGTGGAAAAAGCAAAAGCCGATCTGGAGTTAGCATACGTGCGATCGCCACGAGACGGTCGAGTCCTAAAAATTCATACCCGCGCTGGGGAAGTGGTGAGCAACCAAGGAGAAGGGATTCTCAAACTCGGTCAAACCGATCGAATGTACGTGGTAGCAGAGGTATATGAAACCGACATCGGTAAAGTTCGCTTGGGACAACGTGCCACGATTACCAGCGATGCATTCGCGGAGAAACTACAAGGTACGGTAGACCAGATTGGTTGGGAAGTAGGCAAACAAGACGTTCTCAATACAGACCCAGCCGCTGCTACGGATGTCAGAGTTGTAGAAGTCAAAATTCGTCTCGATTCCGTCGCCAGTCGGCGAGTTGCTGCCCTCAATAACCTGCAAGTGACCGTGGAGCTTGAACCATGAGCCACAAACTGTTTTTAGCTTGGCTGCAACTTACCAGGGAAAGAGCTAGGCTTCTGGTTGCAACAGCAGGGATTGCCTTTGCAGTTATCCTCATGTTCATGCAGCTAGGGTTTCAAGCAGCCTTATACGAGAGTGCAACTCGCGTACATGAAAGCCTCAATGCGGATCTGGTGATGATTAATCCTCGCTCCCGCGCGCTGATGAGTATGAACAATTTCTCTCGACGGCGTTTATATCAAGCTCTCGGTTTTGATGGAGTAGAGTCTATCAACTCCGTATATGTAGGTTTGGGAACTTGGAAAAGTCCTGCAAGTCAGCGCGATCGCGCCATCTTGGTTTTAGGAATCGATCCAAGCAAGACAACCCTACACATTCCAGAAATTAATCAATACTTGAACAAATTAAAACTTGATGATGTTGCGATTCTCGACCGAGTTTCTCGCCCCGAATTTAAGCCATTTATTACTGAAGTGGCTCAAGGAAATGCGATCGCACCTGAGATCAACGGTCGAAAAATTAAGGTAATAGGTTTATTCACCGTTGGCTCTTCTTTCGGTTCCGATGCACTTTTAATTACTAGTGAAGTGAATTTTTTACGTATTTTCAAAACTCGTACAGCAAGTGAAATTAATATTGGTTTACTCAAGGTCGAGTCCGATCGAGATATTGAAAGAATTGTTCGGGCAATACAAACTAGTTTACCAAAAGATATACAAGTACTAACCCATGATGGATTCGTAAAATTTGAGAAAAACTATTGGCAAAAAAATACAGCGATTGGTTTTGTTTTTACATTAGGAACTATAATGGGTTTTATTGTAGGGAGCGTAATCGTCTATCAAGTTTTATATACAAACGTCTCCGATCATTTGGCTGAATATGCAACATTAAAAGCAATGGGCTACAAGGATAGCTACCTGTTAATCATGGTATTTCAAGAAGCATTGATTTTAGCTATTCTAGGCTACATTCCTGGATTTGCTCTAACGCTAGGTCTGTACGATTTGACTAAGAAGGCTACTAGCTTACCGATGGCAATGGATATAGTGCGAGCCTCTTTAGTTTTAAGTTTGACAATCTTAATGTGTTTCATTTCTGGCGCTATTGCCGTACGCAAATTGCAAGCAGCAGATCCGGCTGACATTTTCTAAGTAATATGTTATGAATCAAAAACTGGTTGTTGAAATCCAACACCTCAATCATTATTTTGGTGGCGGTGACTTAAAAAAACAAGTTTTATTTGATATTAATTTAGAAATCTCTGCTGGAGAAATTATTATTATGATGGGACCATCAGGGTCGGGCAAGACTACCCTGCTGACTTTGATTGGTGGTTTGAGATCTATTCAAGAAGGTAGTCTCAAAGTATTCGACCGCGAACTCTATGGAGCAAGCTTAGATCAATTAGTACAAATCCGCCGCCAAATTGGTTATATTTTCCAATCCCATAACTTGCTTAAATTCTTAACTGCTTGGCAAAACGTGCAAACATCTCTGGAACTTCACAAAGATATTCCAGATGAAAAACTCCACTCCCAAGCAGAAGCAATGCTCAAGGCAGTAGGCTTGGAACATCGAGTGAATTACTATCCAGAAAATCTTTCTGGAGGACAGAAACAAAAAGTAGCGATCGCCCGCGCTCTCGTCGGTCATCCCAAACTTGTTTTAGCCGACGAACCGACTGCTGCTTTAGATAGCAAATCAGGACGAGATGTAGTAGAACTGATGCAGCATCTAGCTCAGGAGCAAGGATGTTCTATCCTCGTTGTAACCCACGACAATCGTATTTTAGATATCGCCGATCGCACTATTTACATGGAAGATGGTCGGCTCGCACCAGAGGCAAAGTTTGTAAAAAATAATACCTAAAGCATCATCGCATAACAGTTCGAGCTGGGTATTGATATTGGCACAGCTAAAAGAGGGGATGAAAACACATCTACAGAATTGGTATTGCCGCTAGAGCGTCCGATCTCGATACCTTACAGAATCGACGGAGTTAGAAATGCCTAACCAATGCGTAATTGCTGTGTATGACAGGGTATCAAAAGCAAAAGAAGCCTTGCACGTATTGGAGCAAAATGGCTTCCCAATCGATCGCCTATCTCTGATTACCCAGAATCGAGAAATCGAAAAGGAATTGCATCGCCCTACGGATGATGTTGGAAACGCAGCTAAGCTCGGCGCTGTTGCTGGTGGTTCGTTGGGTTGGGTAATTGGAGTTCTTGCTGGTGCAGCCGTCGTTTGGATTCCTGGTGTGGGACCGGGGCTGGCAGTCGGACACCTAGCTAGCACCGCACTACTAGGTGGTATTGAAGGTGTCGTAGCTGGTGCAACTGGAGGGGGAGTGCTGGTGACGTTAGTAGACTGGGGTATTTCTCGGCAACACATCCGCAAGTACGAAAAAACTCTTAAGGACGGTAATTACTTACTGATGGTTGATGGCAGCACCAAGGAGGTAGCTCGTGCCAAAAATATCTTGAAAAACGCCGAGCGGAGGAAATAAATCTCCGCAAGAAAATACTCTCGTAAGTTTTGCTTGCAAGGATTTCGAGAAATGGTAAAAATTTTCACGCTGATTTCATTTGAGTCTGAGATTGTTATTAATAGGATTCGTTCTCCACCTAAAACTTCAATAAGGAAGTTCGCAAAGATTTTGAATTTGAACTAGACGTATGATAAGGAGTTGAATTATGGCAACGATGGAAAAATGCATTCAAGATTGTTTGGATTGTCTGCGCGAATGTGAAAACTGTGCCAATGCTTGCTTGAGCAGCGATATGGCACAAATGATGGCTGAATGTATCAGGCTATGTGGTGATTGTGCCGATTTGTGCGCTCTGTGCGCGCGTTTCCTGTCACGAAAATCCAGTCTCTATAGTGAAGCTTGCCTTGCCTGTGCTAAAGCCTGCGAACTCTGCGCGGCTGAGTGCGAGAAGCACAGCGCCCATGCCGAGCATTGTAAAACCTGTGCCGAGGCTTGCCGTCGTTGCGCTCAGAGCTGTCGTGAAGTAGCACATGCAGCTTAAGAGTTAACAATTGTTCTGGTTTAAAACACTTAGATAGGGCAGATGAATAAGTCTGCCCTTTATGCAATCGACGATTAACTCAGTATCTGACATGCTCAAAAATAGGGGATTAATCTCATGCTATTGATCTTTAGTTTGATTGCAATAGCTGTAGTGGCATTCATTTGGCTGCGTCGTTCTGGACATCATAGTGGAAATCGTGGCGGACACCACGGCAGTCATAGTAGCGATCGCGGAGGGCACGGCAGTCATCAAAGCCGCCATAAAGGAGGTGGAGGTTGTCACTAATCCTTTCTGGACTCTGCAATGAATAAAAAATTACTCCTGCTCCTCTTCTGCGTGTTTGTCGTCTCGATCGGCTTTGGCGTGACATTGCCAGTGCTACCCTTTTATGCCAAGCATCTTGATGCAGCAGGAGTATCTCGTGAAGCAATGGCGGTTCATATCGGACTTTTGACGAGCGTTTATGCCCTAATGCAGTTCATTTTTGCTCCGTTCTGGGGGCAACGATCGGATCGGGTTGGCAGACGACCCCTGATTTTACTAGGGATTGCAGGTTCTGCCATGACTCAAGTGCTATTTGGCTTCGCCACTTCTTTGGGAATGCTATACGTCGTGCGAGCAGTGGGTGGATTTTTATCTTCTGCTACGCTACCTGTTGCAACTGCTTACGTATCCGATCTCACCACGGAGAGCGATCGCAGTCGAGGGATGGCGTGGCTCGGTACGGCGGTGAGTCTTGGCGTTATTGCTGGTCCAGCATTCGGAGGACTTACCACCCGCGAAGATATGCACTTCACTGTGGGTTTTGTAGATTTCAAAATTGAGAATTTTGCACCTCCATTCTTTCTATCAGCGGTGCTAATGCTCCTCATACTCGCGATCGCCGTGCGATGGCTGCCTGAATCTTTACCTTCGCGAGCGGTAATGACCTCCAGCAATAAATTAGCCTTCAGGTGGAGAACGCTGGAAAGTAAACTGCTTCTGCTTCTAGTTCTAACAGCTGTTGCACAGTTCGGACTAGCGATTTTTGAAGCCACTTTTGCACTCTATGCTCAGGAAAAGTTGGGTTATGGTCCAGTGCAAACAGGAATTGTTTTTACGATCTGTGGGCTGGTGATGGCTGTATTTCAGACTATTGCAGTTGGCTATTTAACAAATAAGATAAATGCAGTTGCTCAAATTGCTTCTGGTTTGAGCTTGATGGGAATTGGCATTATACTCTTGTTGCTGGTACGGAATATGCTTCTGGTTTTCGGAGTTGTTGGCTTACTAGCACTGGGCATGGCATTGGTTACTCCCAACCTCTCAGCCCTAATTTCAAAACGAAGCGGTCAACACACTGGTAAAGTATTGGGAATGCAAAATGCTGCTAACAGCCTCGGACAGGTAGGTGGTCCGATGCTAGGAGGCGTACTATTTGCATGGCGGCCAAATGCACCATACCTATTTACCGGAGCCTTTTTGGTTAGTGTCAGTCTAGGAGTTATCTGGCAAGCGAAAAGTAGGCGGCATTAGTTGATTAATTATCTGAAAATGTCATTGGATCGAATCTCTCGTTAGAACATTAAGTGTTAGCAAAGTTTAGCTTGGAGACTAACAATGCCCGTTGAAAAAGATGGAAAACCCAATTCCCCCAATCCTCAACACTTCGGTAGCAGTCTATTGACGCTCCTGTTTTTCCTTTTTCTCTTCCACTTTTTCATTGCCCCTGGAATGCGTTCTCCAACGACTGAGGTTTTATACAGCCGATTTCGCAAGGATGTGAAAAATGGCAAAGTTGCTCAAGCACTATTGGCAGAAAATCAGATTCAATATACTCTCAAGGCAGATTTACCCAAACAGCAAAAGCCCCAACCAGATAATTCATCCACGCCTCCACCTAATTTGCAATTCCCCCAGCCGAATAGCTCAACCTCAGCTCCCACCAAAATCTACACGACTACACCCATTCCAAACGATCCGAGCCTGCCTCAGCTTTTAGCAGATAATAATGTAGAATTCGGTGCGCTGCCGCCCGATCGCAATGCCTGGATCGGTACGCTTTTAGGGTGGGTGATTCCCCCCCTGATCTTTTTTGGTATCTGGGGCTTGCTGCTCAACCGCGCCCAGACAGGTGCAGGTGCAGCCCTAACCGTAGGAAAAAGCAAAGCCCGCATCTATTCGGAAGGACATACCGGAGCCACGTTTGCTGACGTAGCTGGAATTGATGAAGCAAAAGCGGAGCTTTGGGAAATTGTGGAGTTTTTGAAAAACTCTGCTAAATATACTCGCGTTGGAGCCAAAATCCCCAAGGGAGTGCTTTTGATTGGCGCACCAGGGACGGGCAAAACTCTCCTAGCTAAAGCTGTAGCTGGGGAAGCGGGAGTTCCTTTCTTCAGTATCTCCGGCTCCGAGTTCATCGAGTTATTTGTCGGTGTTGGCGCGGCACGGGTGCGAGATTTATTTGAGCAGGCGAAGAAACAAGCTCCCTGTATTGTTTTTATCGACGAACTAGATGCTCTAGGTAAATCTAGAGCCGGAGCAGGACCAATGATGGGAGGTAATGACGAGCGAGAGCAAACCCTGAATCAACTATTGACAGAGATGGATGGCTTTGAAGCCAACACAGGGGTCATCATTTTAGCGGCGACTAATCGCCCTGAAGTTTTAGATCCAGCATTGCGCCGTCCTGGTCGTTTCGATCGCCAAGTAGTTGTCGATCGCCCAGACAAGCTAGGACGGGAAGCTATTCTCAAAGTACACGTAAACCAAGTTAAGTTAGCAGCTGATATAGACTTGGCTGCGGTCGCCGCTCGCACGCCAGGTTTTGCTGGTGCCGATTTAGCCAATTTAGTGAATGAAGCTGCCCTGCTAGCTGCACGCCAAGATCGAGAAGCCGTGACGATGGCTGATTTTAACGAGGCGATCGAGCGAGTGATTGCTGGTTTGGAGAAAAAATCTCGCGTTCTCAACGAGACGGAAAAGAAAACTGTTGCTTACCACGAAGCAGGTCATGCCATTGTTGGAGCTTTAATGCCTGGAGCTGGTAAAGTCGAGAAAATTTCTATTGTCTCCAGAGGTGTAGGCGCATTGGGCTACACGCTGCAACTACCAGAAGAAGACCGCTTCTTGATGGCAGAAAATGAAATTCGCGGTCGCCTAGCTACACTTTTGGCAGGGCGCTCCTCAGAGGAAATTGTCTTCGGCACAGTTTCAACGGGAGCTAGTGACGATATCCAAAAAGCAACCGATCTTGCCGAACGCATGGTTACTCTCTATGGTATGAGCCATAAGCTAGGACCTGTGGCATTAGAAAAAGTCCAGCAACAATTTTTGGATGGTTTCTCCAATCCTCGTCGTTCAGTTAGCCCTGCGATTGCGGAAGAGATCGATCGAGAGGTCAAGGAAATTGTAGATGGGGCGTATCAGATTGCCTTACGCATTCTAGAAACCAATCGTTCTTTATTAGAGGAAATGACTCAGCACTTAATACGGGCAGAAGTTTTAGAAGGAGAGCAGCTACGCGGTTATTTAGGGCAGGTTCAAGTACCTAATGATTTAGTAGATTGGTTACGCACAGGTCAGTTGCCATCTAAAAATAAATGAAATTTTTAGTAGATTTTTATCACTAAATATATAGCCAGTTTACAAATAAAGAATACCCCTTTTTATAGAATTCCAGTCGAGATTTTCCTACGAAATATTATTACTATCATTACTAAAGCTAGAGTAAATCTAGAAAACAGAATTGATTTTTCTCGACAGTTAAAAGTTTTTTCTAATTTAGAACAAATTTCACCTCGATTTCATCTTGCTTTCCATATAATAAAGTTTAATCACTTATACCTCATGCTTAGCTTAGTTTCAGGCTTTTAGTTTACGAGCTTAAAAGCCTGAATTTTTATCACGACAAGAATGAAGCCAAGGTCATCATCCAGAAAAACTAGCTTCATTCCCCGATCTATCCTTCGGACTATAGAAGGGATTAAACAGGCGTTCGACTCACAAGCAGAATCACAGCTAGTTGAAGAGTTTCGTGCTGCTCAACAACGTACGCTTATATCCATTCGTTTTTTGTTAATTCTAATTGTAGTTCTCGTGCTAGTAAGCCAACTTTCTAGACATTTTGTGATTAGTCCATTGGTTAAAGCTTTATGGAACAAAGAGGAAGTAGTATCTTTCTTAAACTCTTCTCAGGAAGAAAGAGCTTTAGCTGAACTAAAAAAGTTCGAGCAAGCAATTTATTTTGAGTTTCGTCTAAATAAAACTCCAAAACTATCTACTGAATTTTTACAAAAAAAGCTCAAGAAAAAAATAATTAGTTTAGCCAAAAAGTATAAGAATGAAAGTTTTGATGCAGTCGTAAACGTTTTTGGAGATTTGCTTTCAGCCTTCACGTTCGTTACGATCGTTGTAGTTAGCAAACAGCAGCTAAACATTATCAAATCTTTGCTTGATGACATAATTTATGGATTAAGCGACTCTGCTAAAGCTTTTTTAATTATTTTATCTACCGATCTATTTGTAGGCTTCCACTCTCCTTACGGATGGCAGATAATCTTGGAAGGTGCCTTGAAGCGTTTTGGTCTTCCAGAAAATAAAGATTTTATTTTTTTATTCATTGCTACTGTTCCCGTGATTGCAGACACCATTTTTAAGTATTGGATTTTTCGCTACCTCAATCACTCTTCTCCATCAGCAGTAGCAACCTATCACAACATGAATGAATAACTATTTCAAATAGATGTGTTGTCAAAGTAGTTAATTTTTTCATAAAAAACAAATTTTTACTTTTTAAGTTAGCGTATGTCCTTTTAATCTCTGCGGGTCAAATTCCCCGCCGCTCTGCGGCGTAAAATATAGAGATGAGTGAGTACATCCACAAAAGTCATAACGTAACAGTTTTGCTGTACCATTTAGTGTTTCCGGCGAAGTATCGACGAGCTGTGTTCGACGAACGACTTGGTTGCAGTTTTAAGAGAAGTGTGCTTAGAAATTGAGAAACGCTACGAAATCAAGTTTGTCGAAATTGGTGTGGACAAAGACCATGTACATTTTTTAGTACAGTCAGTACCAACTTATAGTGTGACTAAGCTGGTAACAATGCTCAAAAGTCTGACAGCACGAGAAGTATTTAAACGCTGCCCACAAGTGAAACAACAGCTATGGGGTGGTGAGTTTTGGAGTGACGGTTACTTTGCAACTACGGTGGGAAAGCATGGTGATGAGGGCATGATTGCCAGATATGTGAAAAAACAGGGGAATGACTATCTCAAGTTACACCGAGACGAGCAATTGTCTCTTTTTTGATTCTGATACCCCGTCCGCTTGCGGCGGGGTAGTTCATTTCAGTTGTTATTTCAAGGTATCAGGAAAAAATGAAGATCGAGAAGCATACTAAAACTCATTCCTTAAGATCGTGGAAGCAAAAATTTTACGACTACACGGGAGAAAGATTAAATTGATTTTATTTAATTTTACGCTTGCAAGGTTCAATTATTTCAACTATTCTCCCTTGGGTATTTTTTTTAGCGTTTATAGCTTTGCAATTGCATTACTTTACTATGAAAAAATCCATATAACTTTACCAAAAATAGATGGTGTCCCTAATGTGGTGTTAAGTTTTAATCTCGTCTTGAGTTTGTTATTAATATTTCGGACTAATACAGCTTACGATCGCTTTTGGGAAGGACGTAAGCTGTGGGGAAACTTAGTCAATACCGTTCGGAATTTGAATCGAGGAATTTGGATAATAATTAAAGAACGAGAAGCGGCAGATCGGGAGGAAAAAAAGGCAGCGATGCGGTTGGTAGTTGCTTTCGCGATCGCCATGAAGTTACATTTGCGCCGCGATCCTGTAAATGAAGAGTTACTTTCACTAATGTCCGCCTCGGAATATTCAAAGTTACAAAATACAGACCATCCACCGCTAGAGATTACGTTCTGGCTGGGAGAATATTTACAGCATCAGTACGATTCTCAGACGCTCGATGTTTATCAACTAAATGTTTTGCAGAAATTGCTAGATGAGTTAGTGAATATTTTGGGCGGTTGCGAAGGAATTTCAAAAACACCAATGTCTTTGAGTTACGCAATTTATTTGAGGCAGCTAGTCGTGTTGTACTGTTTAATCTTACCTGTTGAATTAGTAAGTGGCTTGATTTGGTGGACGACTCCGCTCATGATTTTTATCAGGTTTATTTTATTTGGAATTGAAGAAATTGGCTCCGAGCTGGAAAATCCTTTTGGACACAATCCAAATGACCTACCATTAGACGTGATTTGTCGCACAATACTTTGCAATACTGAAAATATCATTGCAGTTAATGCAAATAGCAATCGCTTTTTTAGAACAGATAATAAATTTAGACCGTAGAGGGAAACTGTAAAGGCTATTTGCTTAAAAAGCATAGTTAATTCAGCCTCAAAACATTTGTTATTCACAATCTTGCTGCTACAGACACGATACTCCCATGCTTACCACCGTAAAAACCGCTCAAACAGACACTGACCTCGTTCGGATTTACCTACGCGAAATTGGTCGCGTACCGCTGCTAACTCACGAGCAAGAAGTTTTCTATGGCAAACAGGTACAGCGAGCGATCGCTTTGCAGTTGGTGAAAGATTCGCTCACCGAGCAGCTAGGTCGAGAACCGACGCTTGATGAATGGGCAAAAGCTTCAGAAATATTAGATAATACTAGGTTAACAAAAGCGATCGCCGATGGTGAGAATGCTAAGCGTAAGATGGTAGAAGCAAATTTGCGACTGGTAGTTTCCATCGCCAAAAAGTATACTAAGCGCAATTTAGAACTTATAGACTTGATTCAGGAAGGAACCATTGGCTTGCAAAGGGGTGTAGAAAAGTTCGATCCCACCAAAGGGTATCGGCTTTCAACTTATGCCTACTGGTGGATTCGCCAGGCTATTACTAGGGCGATTGCCCAGAACAGTCGCGCCATCCGGCTGCCTATCCATATCACAGAGAAGCTAAATAAAATTAAAAAGACACAACGCCAGCTGTCCCAACACCTAAAACGCACGCCATCAATTTCTGAGTTAGCAGCAGCACTGGAATTGACTCCCAACCAGGTCGTCTCGTATCTAGAGGTAGCACGTCAACCTATATCTCTAGAAAAACAGGTAGGAGAAGATCGGGAGACCGAACTGGGTGAAATGTTGCCAGATCCTGCTGCTTCTCCTGAAGAGTTTGCGATCCAGTCATTAATGTCCGATAACTTAAAGCAAGTGATGGCAACAGTTTTGACACTGCAACAGCAGCAGGTATTGAGCTTGCGTTTTGGTCTAGAAGATGGACGAGCGCTTTCACTGAAAAATATAGGCGAGCGGCTTAACTTTAGTCGCGAACGGGTGCGGCAAATTCAACAAGAAGCCTTAGCCAAACTCCGTAAATGCAAAGCCGAGCTAGATAAATACTTAATTAGTTAATTTACAATTGGTTCTTCAAAAACTTTGCCTAGTGAATAAATTTTGTCAGTGAGATTGCCAAGCATTCTCAAAAGTTTAATCTCAAGCACTATCTTTCTTTATGGCAAAGCCAGTCTTCTTCACTAAGCCGTTGACGATCTTCAATTCTTACTAGACCGAGCGACGAGCTTTTGAGGAAGCGCGATCGCTAAGTAATTTTAACTCTGGATGTCATTTCATCTGAATTTCATCTTACTCTGCCAATCTAGTTAGCAAGAGATTCATCTTGAGTGAATTTAAAAGCTAGCGGACAGAGTTAATTTTTGAGAAGCTTAAATGAAGAAAACACTAATTTATGCTACCGCATTAGCACTAGCTACCGTAGCTTTTACTTCTACTAGCTATGCAAGTACAAAAACAGATAGCGATAACATTTCCAATGTTGAGAATGAGCTGCAATCTCCAGCTAATCGCTGGCAGCTTGTTAAGCAAGTTTTCAAACTAAACGTCCCAAAAAATATTAATGGACTCTCTCAGTTAATTATTGATACTCCATCTACTGTAGCTGTGAGTAATGACATAGATGTTTTGGCTCAAAACGGTCAAAAAGTTAATATTAATGTTTCTGTTAACGACAAAAAAATTATCATAGATTTTCCCGAAAAAAATATTTCTAATACCAAGCTTATAGTTGAACTTAATAAGGTTAAGCAACTATCTCATGGTCCTGATTCCGTTTATAACCTTTGGGCTAAAGTCGTCGGCAGTAATACAGAAATTCCTATAGGTGTAGTTCGGTTTCGAGCATTTTAATTTCTAGATTGTGACCTGCAACCGCAGAATTTTCAGCTCAATGTCATGAAGATTATTTAGGAGTGCTAATGGGTTTACTCTCAGAAAGATTACTAACAGCGCGTTGCAGCGTTGCCAAAGCGCGATTGTAATTCAAAATTGCATTAAGCCGATTCACCTGCGCTCGTGTCAAGTCGTTTTCAGCACTAATCACGTCTAGTTGAGTACCAACTCCTCCCTGAAAGCGCACGCGGGCAGTTTCTAAACCCAATTGAGCCTGTTGTAGTGCTGCGGAAGCAGTTTGAATGCTGCGAGCATTTGCTTGAAGGTTTTTATATCCCTGTTCGACTTGAAAACGGATCTGGTTGCGAGTTTGAGCAAAACGAGTTTCAGCGATCGCCCGATTACTTGACTCCTGTGCCGCGCCAAATCTAGCCGATCCACCATCAAAAAAATTCCATCGCAGTCTGGCTCCTGCGGCATATCCATCTTGTAAATCAAATTCGTCGCTTAAGTCATCCAATACTTGATAGTTGGCAAACAAACTAATTTGCGGTCTTGCCTCAGCTAAGGCGACTCGACGCTGCTGCTCGGCAATTCTACGTTGTGCCAACTGCTGTTGCAGCTCTACTCTATTTTTATACGCCAGGACAATACTTTCTTCCAGCGAGAGTTTCCATTCCTCTGCTTGCCGCACTGGATCGGCAGCACTTACATCTACTGTCTCACTCAAACTCAACAATTGCACCAATTGGCGACGGGCAATATCTTGCTGGCTTTGAGCGTCGATAAGTTCCTGTTCTGCATTGCCAAGCTGCACCCTAGCTCTAACAATATCAAATTGAGCTACTAACCCACCTTCTTCTAACGCAATGGCATCCTGCAAGCTTCTTTGGGCATTATTGACCGCAGCCTGGGAAATCCGTACCTGTTCGTCTGCTTCTTGCAAATCGTAGTAAGTATTTGTAACATCTAAACGAGTTTGTTCGTTTAGTCGCTCTACGTCCAACCGATCAAAGCGCACCTGCTCCTGGGCAGCCCCGATTCTGCCAGATCGCCTACCGAAGGTGAAAATGTCATAGCCAACTTCTAAGGTTCCGCCTAAAGGAGTTTCAGAGGAAGACTCTTCACCGTCATCGAGATCGTCCAGTTTATCGCTAGCATTTTGTTCGTGGGAAAATTCTACTTCGCCGCTTAAAGTAGGTAATTGAGCTGCCCGCGCTTGGTTTAGGGCAGCTTGACTGCGCTGCAAGGTTTGTTTTGCTACCTGAAGTTCTCGATTGTTCCTTTGTGCCAGCGCGATTGCCTGTTGCAAAGTAATTGGTTGTGCTTGCTGCAATCGGACTTGTTCTGGACGGGTAGGGAGATCGAGCGGATTGGGGTTGGGATTAAGCGAGTCTGGCGACTGGCTTTCTGAGGGAGTTGGGGATACAGGCTTAGTTTGGGCGCTGGTTGATTGAATCTGGCTAAGAAAGACAACAGTACTAACACCCGTTACAGTCATAAGACAAACCATCTGCGTAAATTTTCTACTAGCTTGAAGTTTCTGTCTGATGGGCAACGGAATCATTGTGAAATGCACTTCGATTTTCAAGTTCAGAGGTGACTGGAAAGCACTAAGTCTCAAGTATTTCACACAGATATGAAATCTGGATGAAATTTACCCATCGTCTAATTAATTCTTCAAATTTGTAGATATTTGTGACATAGTATTGAGTTTTGATCGATTGCCTAGCTTTTTTAAATATCGTTTTCAGTCCATAAACTTGCCTTATTTCAAACTTAAATTTTCTTCAACCATAATTCTGCATATTACTAAATAAATAATTTTCTTTAACAGTCCAAAATTTCATCCTAATTTCATAGTCATTGGTTTACCTTAGCATTAGGTTTACATAACCAAAATGAGTCTAAGTATGAATTAATTTATCCGATCCTTAGTAAGAGTAGAGTCGAAATGATTAAAACACTAATTTATGCTGCGGCATTTAGTTTGACAGCCGCAGCGACAGTTCCATCTGTCTATGCAATTCCTGCAACAGATACGATGAAAGTCCCTCATATTGTTAGCTCCGTTCAATTTCCTCAATCTAAAGCATCAATCGTCAGGCACACTTTTCGATTACAAATTCCCCCAAATAGCAGATCTCTTTCCCAACTAACGATTGACGTACCTACTGGTTTAAAGGTAAAGAATAAGATCGATGTTTCCGATCGGTCAGGTCGTCAAATTGACACTAACACCTCGGTTGAGGGTAGTAAAATCACGTTGGCGTTTCCCACACCTATCCCTCCTGGAGACGAACTCAAAATCGCCATGAGAGATGTAAAAATTTCAGGAATTACCAATGCTTGGCTGTACAGAGTTTACGCTAAACTTGATGGAGTTGATACAGATATCCCTATCGGCTTTGCTCGCTTTCGTGTTTATGTACGGTAATAGTTGATATTTCACTTCAATTTCATTTGAGCCTGTCAAGATAGTAAATACAAGCTCAATCGAGATATTTTCTTTCATACATAAGGATGTCAAGGGTATGGCTGGCACTTGAGTAACTACTCATTTACAAGTGAAGCGATTCAATAACTTGAACTTGTTCGCAAAAAAATATCTCAGTCTAATCAGTTGAAAAATTTAAAGAGTTGGTTAGATAAGATTTTTGAGCTGTCTAACTAAAGATTAGTAGTGCAATCGATTTACGTTTTTGATTTGGAGGGTTTACAATGAAAACATTTTTGCTCGGTACTGCATTCATCCTAACGCTCGCATCTTTTGGTTCTGCTGCTTATGCAAACCCCAACAATTCCGGCAGCAAAGAAGGCTGTCAAGCGACACCGATCTCAGAACCTTCTGGCGGAGCTAGTAGACAACGACTTGCAAACGAACAAAAGTGCCATGCAGGAGTTGTAGGAGATCGGCAGTCTACAGAGGCATCTAACACAAAAGGTTGTAAACTTCCCATAGCAAGACCATCAGGCGGACCTTCAAGGGAAAGACTTGCAGCTCTACAGAAGTGCTATTCAGGTGTTCGATAATCAGGGCAACAGTTTAGACAACACGTAGCTGGAGCCACAAATTGCACTGTCGAGGTTGGAATTAAACTTATACAGTACTAGTTTTCCCCTTCACTTCACAAAGCTTGAATTGTGGCTCTATCTACTTACTACTTAAGGATAAAAGTAGCTCTGTCTAGAAGCTTATTCAATGCCTAGAAAAAGCTAACTTTTTTGCAATTACTAGCAAAATGCAAGTAATTGCATCGAGTTGGTGTCGTTTCAAATAGCAAAGCAAAATCAATCCAGGAGTCTGTGCTATGAAATTTACAATACTTGGCGGTCTGTCAGTTTTACTATTTTCTATTGCAAATGTACCTACATTAGGAGTTGAGACAGCAGCAGCGGCAGATCGAGAAAACAGTACTGCTGTTAGATATCAACTGCGTCCCTTCAATCTAGTTTATTTGGCTTATCAAGGTTACTTCCGAGACCAAGGTATTCCTGGCTACAGTGCGTTCCTTGCAGCTTACGAATCGGGGAGAGTCAGTGCTGAAGAACTCGTGCAAAGTGCAGTTAAAAAGAACAAACTTTCCCCTGAAACTGCAAGCGATCGAGGCTACCTCAGAGCTGTGAAGTCTCAGATAGAGAGTTTGAGAAAAGATTAACAATCGCACTGTCCTTGCCCGCTCGTAAAGAGACGAGCAAGGACAAATCTTAGAACTAAGTTCTAAAACCTGAAGGTCGTTCGTATAGTGCCAACATAGATGTTGCTGTTATCATTATTGTGTTCTGGATTGAAAATGACGATCGCGCCAGGAGTGACCTCAATATTATCTGTAATCGGAAAGCGGTAGAGTGCCTCTAGGTGATAGGAAGTATCGCGATCGCGACGACCGCCAAAATCATTACTAGCCGATCTGGGTGGCATACCAAAGATCAGACCGAGTACGCTGCCTTCTTTACCCAAATCTTGTACGGCTAAGGTTGCTGCCCAATTCCAAATTTCAGCAGTTTGGGAAGGGCTGTTTTCATTGAGAGCGACAGTGTAACCGCCCCAACCCGAAATTGTGATTCTTTCACCTAGCTTGAGGCTGGCTTGGGCGGCATAGTGATTGGCTGAAGTTGCAGCACTATCGAAGGGATTGTTAGCAAAGTTACTGCCAATACCTCCCGAAACACTAATACTGTTGTTAGTAGTAACGCTATCGGTCGCGGCATTATCGTAGCTATGAGCGTAGGTCAGTCCTAAATTTAAGGCATCAGAGGGACGAAAAGCTAGTTGAGCGATCGCCGCATAATCCCCGTTGAAAAGTCCAAAACTGTTACCAGGGTTATTAGAATTCGGTGCTTTATAGCCCAGAGATAGACCGATACGACCTTTAGGGTTAATGTTGACAGTTAAAGCAGAACCCGCAGTCCCCTGCTGGCGATAGATCGGGTTAAAGCGCCCAAAGTTAGAGATGGCTCCATTACCGCTGCTTTCAAACACGGGGTTGAAAGTGTAAATATTGTCAAAGAAGTCAGAGTTGGCAAAGTCAACTTTGACATCAGCAATGTCACCCACGGGAAACTTGTACCAAAAGTCGTCGAGAACAACATCATTGCTATCACTGCCATCGAACGATAGGCGTGTCATAGCAGTACCCGTATCACCAGAAGCGCCAGGAGTTCCAGTTCTCGTAAACGGGGTGATGTTACGAGCTTGCAGCCGAGTTCTCAACTGATCTTTTCCAGTAAAACTGGTGTTGAAATTAAGCCGAACGCGGTCAGCCAAGATAGTATTGATATCTAAATCTCCTCTAGAACCGTCTGCTTCACCGCTACGAACAGCTCGCTCGTCACCGAAGACATCGGCTACAGCAGCAACTACTTCTCCAGTTAGAGTGGTGGTAGTAGAAAACTGATTGGCTTCTAATTCAGCCGTCTGAGCTTCCAAAGCATCAACTCGTCCGCGTAGCGTAGCAAGTTCGGCAGAGAATTCCTCTTGCAACCGTTGTAAAGTTGCTAGGTCTTCTTTTGTAACTGCATCAGCAGTAGCAGTAGCAATTAGTTCGTTAACTCTGTCCAAACAAGCATTTAAACCAGCAGCAAATTCATAACGAGTCAAAGCGCGGTTGCCACGATAAGTTCCATCGGGATAACCAGCAATACAGCCATATCGTTCTACCAATGACTGTAACGCTTGAAACGCCCAATCGGTAGGTTGAACGTCGGATAGCTGAGAAACAGAGGTGACTTGAGCTAGAGCATCTGTGGTTTGACTGTTTTGGCTGATTCCATCAATGCTGGTTTCATCTAGCTGTGGAGTAACTGGTTGTAATGTTGAATTAGATTGGCTTAGTTGTGCAATTTTTTGCTCTGAGGGATTTATAACTAACTCCGATACCGGAGCTTCAGCAGCTTGAGTGCGGACTGTCAAGAATAAGGCAGTACCTACAAGCGTAACTGGACACAATCCCAAAGCAATCCACAAGAACTTTGTCATAGTTTTCGCTCACACCTATTTTGTTGTTTTGACAGAAATGCCCAACTTATTCAGCAAATAGCGTCATGTTTGTCGCTACTACCTGCTTATTATTTCAGACGAAGATGAAATTCGGATGAAATCCTTTTTAGGATTGAGTGCTGAGAAGGAAGCTACAGTTCTCTTTGATAATTTCCACTAGCAGGGCTTTCAGAAAATATTATAGAAACCTTACTCTAATATCAAAAATTAATTTTTTTAAACTCGTGTTTAAGATAGTTGACAGAGAAATAGGAATACTTGCATTGCTAGCTGATACAATCTCTCCTTTTACTCACCTTATATTTCAGTGTAACTATTACATTAGTCAATTTAACTTGGAAGCATGAAATTCTATTTTTACAACAGGGTCGATTGAAAAGCCATTAGAAAAAAATCTAAACTATGCAAGTAGAAGTAAGTAAAATACTGAGATTTATTAATTGTAATATTAATTGTAAGTAGTTACCTCTTAGCTGAAAATGCGAACGGAGGTAAACTTTCAATAGTAGACTTGCCAAAGCAAATACTTTGTAATTCAAGTAGTGAATCAACTTTGCCCAGAAGGATATGATATTTCATCCCAATTTCATCTAGTTCTGTCAATCTATTCTTAGTAGATAATTTGATTGACAGTTAAGCAGAGGAAAAACCTACTCACAATAGCGTAAAGATTAATTTTATGAGAATACTACTAGTTGAGGATGAACCAGACTTAGGAGCTGCAATCAAGCGAACTTTAGACCAAGAGAAGTACGTGGTTGACTTGGTTCTAAATGGCACTGAAGCCTGGGAATATTTGGAAAACCAGCACGCGCAGTATAGCATGGCGATCTTGGACTGGTCGTTACCTGGATTGTCAGGAATAGACCTTTGCAAGCGGTTGAGGAGACAAAACAGCCCTCTACCAGTGTTAATACTAACAGCTAGAGATAGTATCGAAGATAGGGTGACTGGTTTGGATGCGGGGGCTGATGACTATCTAGTCAAACCGTTTAGCATGGCAGAACTACTAGCAAGGGTGAGGGCGCTCCAACGGCGATCGCCTCAGATTCAACCCCAAAAACTCCAGGCAGGCAATTTAATTTTGGATTACGCAACCCGAAGTGTTTATCTGGTCGAACAAAGTGGCAAGCGGCAGTTAGTGCCACTAACGAAAAAGGAATTTCAGCTATTAGAGTATTTTATGACAAATCCGAACCGGATTGTTAGCAGCGAGCAGATTCGCAATCAGCTTTGGGAAGTGAATGCGGATACGACTAGCAATGTTGTAGCTGCTCAAATTCGCTTGCTCAGACGACAACTTGCAGTCATAGGCAGTGCTTATGCAATCGAAACAGTTCCTGGCAGGGGCTATCGCCTCAATATTCCCGATGCAGCAAAATAAACTTTTTACTCGGACTCGCTGGCAATTAGTCGCTTGGTATGCAGCCATCATGGGCTTTACTTTAGGTCTACTTGGTTTTGGAGTTTACCAAGCAATTATTCACGCTCACTGGCGCACTCTAGACCGAGAGCTAGAGATTGTGGCTGGAACGCTACACGACTCGATTGAAAAAACTTTGATACAACCTGGGCAATTGGAACAGGCAACCAAGCAGCTCTTGCCACAACAAATGCCGCAATTGGAAAACCGTCACATCCTTGGAGCCATTCACCGAGACGAATACTACATCAGGTTCTTAGACCGTTCTGGACAGGCGATCGCTGCGTTCGGTTCTCAACCAAATGGATTGCCGCTTACCCCTGGAGAGGCGGCGTGGCAAACTCTTGTCGATGCTAGGGGAAATCGATATCACCAAATATCTTTATCATTACACACTCAAGACAATCGCCCTTGGGGATACATGCAGATGGGGCGAAGTCTTAAGGATGTTGACGATTACCTAGCTAATGTGAAATTAGTTTTGCTAGTGGGATTACCAATCGCTATGGCTATGGTGGCAGTTTCCAGCTGGTGGCTAGCAGGGTTAGCAATGCGACCAATTTACCGCTCGTACAGACAAGTCCAACAGTTTACAGCTGATGCAGCTCACGAATTGAGAACGCCTTTAGCTGCACTAGGAGCAACTGTCGAATCAGCTCTGCGATCGCCCGATCTGTCTAAAGCAGAAGCATATGATATTTTACAAACTTTAAATCGCCAAAATCAGCGGCTAACAACGTTAGTTGCCGATCTACTTTTGCTATCTCGCATGGAGCGGCGACCGTTACCAGCGCGACATCAGCTTTGTTGCTTAAACGATATTATCGGCGATTTAGTAGAAGAATTAACATCCTTGGCTCTTGATGCCGGAGTAACGTTGACATCTGACATCCGCGTAAAAGGTTTGTTGCGCGTCTTTGGGGATGAAGAGCAACTGTATCGCTTATTTACAAATTTAATGGTTAATGCTATTCAATACACGCCGTCAGGCGGTCGCGTAACTGTAATTCTAGATCGTAGCGGTCACTCCGCGCTGATTCGAGTGCGAGATACGGGCATTGGCATTGCACCTGAACAACAACAACGAATTTTCGATCGCTTTTATCGCGTCAGTAGCGATCGCTCCAGAGCATCAGGTGGATCTGGACTGGGGTTAGCAATCGCAATGGCGATCGTTCAAGCGCATGATGGTAGTTTAGAGGTGCAGAGCGAATTAGGTAAAGGCAGCACTTTTAGCGTGCGATTATCCTTGGAAACTACACCACCTCCAGATACTAGAGCGGTTGAAGGATAGTCTTAGTTAGAAGATCGATCCTGAATTATTTCGTTGGCAGACCGGACTGTGATTTCATCATAATTTCATCAGGTAGAAGTTAATGTCGTGGCAGTGTTTTGAGAGTGAGGAGTCACGACCGACGTGAAAAAAGCATATTTTCTGTCATGCAGCACCAGTCTACTTGTAGCGATCGCCTATTGCCTGCCAGCTGTTGCTGGAACTGAGTTTTCTCCCTATACCCTATCTTCCAAATCTTCTAACAACTTAATAGCTCAGGAAGTTTCAATTACCTCCGTCTCCCAGCTATCCGACGTTCAACCTACTGATTGGTCATTTCAAGCATTGCAGTCATTGGTAGAACGATACGGCTGCATTGCAGGTTATCCCGACAGTACCTATCGCGGCAATCGGGCATTGACCAGATATGAATTTGCTGCTGGATTGAATGCGTGCCTGGAACGAGTCAACGAGCTGATCTCGACTGCAACGACCGACCTAGTTACCAAAGAAGATTTAACCACTCTGCAAAGGCTCCAAGCTGATTTTGCGACTGAACTTAGTACCCTGCGAGGTCGGGTGGATGCACTGGAAGCAGCTACAGCCCAACTGGAAGCGAATCAGTTTTCTACTACGACTAAACTCAACGGGCAAGTGATTTTTGCTCTGAGTGGAGCTGTTGGGAAAGACAAAGCCGTTTCTTCTGGCGTGTCGGCAGGTTCGGCTGGCAGGGTGGATGAAAATTTCACCCTCAGCAATCGGGTGGTGTTAGATTTCGAGACCAGTTTTACTGGAAAAGATACGCTGACTGTCTCGCTTTATGCCAACAACTTTCCCGATTTTAGAGACGCAACGGGTACTAACATGGGACGACTCGTGTACGAGCGAGATACCGTTGGTTCTACCGAAAATGACTTAGGAGTGTTTTATCTTGCCTACGAATTTCCTATAGGCGATCGCCTGACGGTTCTTGTCGAACCCTACGGTGGTGTTTTAGGCGATTTTGTCGATCTCATCAATCCCTATTTTGGAGATGTAAAGGATGGTGCTATTTCTGCATTTGGCTACCGTAGTCCCATCTACTCGCAAGTTGGATATGGTTCAGGGGCAGGTCTAAGTTATGAATTTAGCGATGCAGTCAACCTATCCTTAGCCTATTTAGCCAGTGAAGCCGAAAATCCCACATCTGGGTTGACTGGTGGTCCCTTCGTAGCATTAGCCCAGCTGACTCTGAAGCCTACTAAAACTATCGATCTAGGTTTAACCTACGTGCGTTCTTACAACGGTCTTGATGCAGGCGTTGCAGGAGTTGGGAGTACGTACTCCAACCGACCCATTCGATGGAGAAAGTTACACGTCAGATTCTTATGGCTTAGCAGCAAATTTCCAAATCAACTCCAAGTTAGCATTGGGCGGTTGGGCTGGCTACACGCGAGCTGAAGCTGTCTCAAGAGTTAATGATGGAGCTAATGCTTCTATCTTTTACTATGCAGTGACTCTAGCTTTTCCAGATCTCTTTCAAGAAGGTAACTTGGGTGGTATTGTGGTTGGCTTACCACCTAAAGTGACTAGTAATGATATTGATGACCGTGAAGATAGAGATTCCTCTTTGCACCTAGAAGCTTTCTATCGCTTTCAAGTTACCAAAAATATTGGCATTACTCCAGGAGTGCTGGTCATTACCAATCCAGAACACAATAAAGATAACGACACGATTTACGTAGGAACAATTAGAACTACGTTTTCTTTCTAAACCCGATCTAGGAGTTTTTTTACAAAAGGGAATATTTAGTGCTTGAAGAATGACTGAGGGGAGAAGGATCGGTCGAACCTCAGTTGAGTTGGTTAGTAAGAATTCAGCCGCGCTCTTGTCTGGTAACACCGCGCGTTACTGCTTTCGTCCTACTGTCACCTCTAGCAGGAGCGATCGCCGATTGCTTGGATCGCAAGCGGATTACGATCGCAACTCATTTAGCGCGAATGCTGTTCGTTAGCTTACTACCATTCGTTACAGCAGTGTGGAAGTATACTTGCTGATTTTTGCGCTCAATGTCTTCAATACCTTCTTTACACCGACATATAAGGCTACAATACCCCAAGTCACGGGACAAAATGACTATCTGCAAGCGATCGCTCTTTCCAGCGTCACTTACCAATCGTTAAGCGTATTGGGTTCAGGTTTTGCCGGAGCTGTCGCCGCTTTTATCGGTGCAAGACAAATTTTCTTCTTAGATGCTATGAGCTTCGTAGTTGCGGCTATTTTAACCTTCAGCATACCAGAACAGCTCAGAGTTGTTTCTAGCCAACCAGTGGTTAGGACAACAGGCAGAACATGGCAAGATAGCACAGCTCGTCGCTACAGCGCACGTTACGCCGTGTGGCTTACAGTTTCAATGTTGTACTCATACTCCGGTCAATCCCGATCTAGTTGCGGTGCTGGTTGCTGCCCGACACTAGCACTGCCGATCGCCTGCCAGCGTTCGAGATCGCTGCCAGTGATGCCAGTAGCATAGAGGATTTTGCCTGTAGTTACATTTACTCGCATCAGTTCGCCCCGTCCGTCCTTAGCAATAACAGAAAAGATATTGGCTTGACGATTGAGCAGCAGTTGATAATTTTCTCCTTCTGCCATCTCAATCCCAGTGTCAAGCTCTTGGGTCTGTTGGTGATTTTTCAATGTTAGAAAACACTGGATCAGAGTTGGGGCAGTTGCAGCCGCTAGAGTCAGTTGGATTGGGTCGGTGGGACTGGCGGTGAGTGCATTAGGGGGTAGTGTTTGGGGCTGCTCTAACTCTGTATCAGTCGATTGGCTTGTACTAGTTTGGCGCTTTTGTTCTAAGTTTTTGGAACGAGTGGCGCTCTGCTCCATCGCTTCTAAGTAACGGTTTCTTTTCACATGAATTTGCTCCAATACTTTTGGTAATATGATGTTGTAAAACTTCTGCCACTTCTCATCATTTAGCTGCCTTAACTCTTCGATAGGAATAGCAGATTCCACCTGAATGCCATGGCGATACCAAGCGTTCAATCCATCTTCTTTGAGAGCACTATCCAACATCCGTTCGACGAGTTTGAGTCCGGTTCGCGGTTGTTCCTGGTTGCATAAGTCTTTCACAAATTCTTTAACGCATAGAATTGCCATTTCTACGTGTTTTTTGTCTTGCCTTCCCTGCTGCGGTAAGCCACGTAAAGATTTTAATTTTCCTTCTAAACAAAGAATGGGATGAAGCACTTTGATGTTGACACCAGATAATTTAGACTCCCCAGGAAATGGAATGGCAGTACCCGTAATTTCAGAATCGTTTAAACCATATACTGACGCGAGAAAATCAATTCTGAGGTTAACGTCCTGGCGCTTGACTGTGACTATCCCAGAATTAGGACTGGGGTCGAAATCTCGGTTCAGTTTGGCTTCACCCTGTAAAGCTTCTTGACAGGTAAGGACTTCGATTTTACCACCATAAAAATCTAAGTCTTCACTGGCAAAGGGAAGCATCTGTTGCAATTGTGGAGAGCGATCGCGATACTTGGATGCCCACAAATTAATTGCTTGTCCTCCTACGACAACAGCATCTAATTCTGCTGCTTGTAGTTTGACAAAGATATCGTACAAATCTTCAGGAGTTAGTTTCTTCACCATAGCGAGAAGGGATGGATTCTTCCCATTTAATGTTTTCGGCTTGCAGGCTCCAATACTGGGGGTAGAGAGTCATATCTACTAACTTTTGTGCTTCTTCTGGTGGTATGTCGAGCAACTGCATTCTCGCCTCTATCTTTTCTCGAACTAGTTGCGCCATCTCTCTATCTTCGTACAAAGTTGTCAAGCCTGTTGCTTGGGTAGAATTGCCTGCTTGTTGGACACGGTATTGCTGTATGAGTTTAGCCAAAGGATGCTCTGGCGGTAATGCATCTGCAAAAGCAATGGCTGCATCAATACCTTCGGCATACAGAAGCGAAAAATTGGTAAGTAGATCTTGTTTGGTATAACCTTCAAGGAGTTTTGTTACTACCCACTCAACGCTAAAGTGAGTGCCTAAGATAAAAGGCTTGCCACCCAAGAAGTTTGGGTCAGAAACTATAAAATCTTCAAATAACTGACGCTGCTGGTAATCTTTTCTGTTAGATATCATAGTTACAGAACCAATTTAATTATTTGCCAACTCAGAAAACTAATGGAAATAGCATGTTCTTCACGAGCTAAATCATAAATTTAAAAAAAATAACTATAATTTCTACTCGTTTCATCACTATTTATTTAATCGGATTGTTTGTTAAATAGTTTGATGTATGAGAGAGATGCAAAACACTACGATTTTAAACTTATTGTAACTCGTGTCGTCTGTTAAGTTCTTGAGTTGATTGACGCTCCTCCAGTAGATCTGCAAATCATCTTTGTTTGTTCTGACACGCTCTTACGTTAAATCTTGTAAGGATAGCTTCATAAATGCTTTCTCCGATCGTAGACCTAAGCGTCGGAGCTGTCATCGAAACAGGAGGCAAACCAGCGCATCGTCCAAGTAAGCCCGACGGCTAGAAACTCGGCATTGAGGTATTGAAGATCGATAAAGATTCTATGGCGCTCCTCTCGCTCAAACATACCTATACTAAAAAATCTCTTTATAATTCAACTTGAATTATAAAGAGATGGTTTTATTCTGTGCAAAACTAAATATTGACTAATAATACGATGTAAACTGAAGCATAACGAGATTAAATCTCCTACAGTTGGTCAGTTTATCCTGAAATAACCTAGGTTTGATTTTGTTACCTATGTTCTTCTAAGACTTGAGTAGAAAAGCTCTTCATTTATCGTAATATAATAAATATCCAGGTCGGGATTTATAAAGATAAATTTACGATTGAAAAAATGAATCGTTTCAAACAACTAGATCTAGTAGTTAATTGGATGCTCAGCATTTTTTTTGTTTTACTAGCAGGGGCAAATTTTTTGTTCGAGCGGCAACTATTAGCTCTACTGTCACTCGTGCCAGCAGTTGGGCTTTTTCCACCTCTAAAATCTTCTCCAACGTTCAGACTAGTTATGCTAGTTATTGGAGTATTCGTAATGGTGCTTAGTTAGTTGTTTAAGTTCCGCACATTTTTGTACTAAATTCGCTCGCTAAGAATATCCAGGATCTATAGCAATCTCGATATAATTAACGACCCAATAAACTACATAGACTATTTCTAGATTTTCAGAAGAGCGGCTGAAAATCTAGAAATAGTCTATGGCATGAGTAGAACATCCCATACTAGCCGAGGTTGCGCTAGTTGTTTGAGTTGGTTTTTGGCATTATCTAGTTTGGTAAGCCAGGTAGGATCTTTGAGCTGATGCCACCAGCAATGTTCTAAGTATTCCAGCAACCAAAGTTGTTGTTGGAAGTCGAGCAATTCTGCTTCTTTGCCAATCGATAAAGCTGTCACGAGGTCTTTTGGAGGTAATTGGAGGTGGGAAAGGAGTTCGGGTGGAAGCGATCGCAGTTTTTGGTAATGATAGATAGCACGACCTGGGCTGCCGTTGGCAAGAGCAATTATTTCAGGACGAGCAATAATTTCTGTATATCCAACCTGGGAGAGAACTTGAAGGAGATCGGTATTCAGTAGAGGAAAAAATGGGATTTTCTGGCATCTACTGGTCACTGTAGGTAGTAGTTGCGCCGGATTGCTGCTAATGAGGATGAGAATGCCTGAAATTGGTTGCTCCAAAGTTTTGAGTAAAGCGTTGGCAGCAGCAGGGTAGATAGCATCAGCATGTTGGATAATTGCAACTTTGAATGAGGCATCGAGAGCCGAAGTAGACAAAAATTCAGAAACTTTTCTGATTTGGTCGATCCTGATAGCCGGAGGAGATTTGCCCAGTAGTTCGCCTTCTGTTACTCGTGTTGCGGTGATTAGTTCTCCTTGATGCACGTATGTTGGTTCTATCCAGAGAAGATCTGGATGATTTTGTGGGTTAGCAATACCCAGCCATTGGTTGATAAAAGCGATCGCACTGGAAGTTTTGCCAACACCATCTGGTCCAGCAAATAGATATGCTGGGGCGATGCGGTTGGAGTCGATCGCATTTTGTAGGGCAGAAAGAGCGATTTGTTGACCGACAATTCGATCGAAGGTAAATTGCTGGGTCTGTTGTGGCAGTTTGTTTTGTGGAGCCTGCCAGCTGGTATCGTCTATACATTGTTCCACCATGCATTTAGTTGCAGTGGTTTGCTCTATTTGTAGTAATTCTAGTTGAACGTCCATGTCTATATTATGAGATTTGTGGATGTTTAGTATGCGGTTCGCATCGGACTCTACTAGAGTGCGTTAAGGTTTGCGCTGTGGCGATCGATCGAGCAATCTAAGTCGAAACAGTAGCAACAAGCTAATAGTCGTTTTGTCGAGCGATAGCCGTGAAGATTTTGTTTCAGACGGTGCAGAGTTCGATGATGTATATTGCCAAATTCTCAGCACTACCTCCTGATTTGAGCAAAACTTCTAATTCCAGCAGAATAGCCATTGCCTTTTTGAGCTTTATTAGAGATGCGGCTCTAATCTCTTGCTTGATAAAGAACAGTCTTTTAGGGTTTTTGAGTTCGACAAATTTAGCAATTGCAGCATCGTCTTTCCATCCCGCCTCTATGCAAGCCTTAGCCGACAGCCAGGTACGAAAGCAGGTAGCGAGCGTAGCGACAATTCGCAGGGGAGGTTCGTTTAAAGCTAACAGGCGATCGAGTTGTTTGAGAGCCAATGTTGGATCGCCCGTCCGACAGGCAGCAGCAAGCTCCAAACTACTACTAGAAGTGTTGACTACCAATTGTTTGACCATTTCCACATCGATTGGTGTATCCCCTGCATAAAGTTTGAGTTTTTCCAGTTCGTTCCATGCTTGTCGAGAGTTGTTGCCTACAGCTTCTACTAAAGCAGCTACAGCATCATTAGTAAGTGTGACACTGATAGAAGATGCAAACGATTTAACTTGTGACACGATCTTTGTAGATTCCCACTGGGGAATGAGTGGAAATGTTTTGAGCTGCGCGGATTGCAGAATTAACTTGACAGATTTGTTTCTTTCATCTGGTTTCCTAGTCGATGTCATCAAGAGAATATTATTTTCTGGAATATTTGGTAGTGTCTTTTCTAATTCTGCAATGACTTCTGGCGGACATGCTCCCAAGAGGCTGCTTTGAGGTAGGTGTACGATTTTTCCACCTTCTCCCAAGGGTGCTGTTGCGATCTCCACCAGAGTGCTAGCGATGTTGTCTTTATCTGCTGGAGCTATTTGAATGTAGTTCAGCAATTCCCACTCTCGATCTAAGTGTTGTGCGCGTAAAGCCTCAACTGCTTTTGAAAGCAGAAAATCATCTTCTCCCCAATAGATGTAGACTGGCATAATGTATAAAAATTCTATCTTTATTAGCTTCAGCGACAGCTGTTTCGTTGTATGAGAATTATTTGACCGAGCGGTGTATTCTACAAAAACTTAGCAGGCTGGAAGCCAAAAGCAGCACAAAATTTCTCAAAGAAGTTAGTTTTTTTTGCAGTAGGGACAGTAGTATTTTGGATTATGTCTGCGTTTGAGTTCGCGTTCCAACGCTCTAGTACCGTTACGCCAGTGGCGAACTAGTTTTAGTTCCCTGCCATACTGAAAGACAGCAGCGCGACAAATTTTGGCTCCCTGCCCGTTTTTGTGCTGTTCTAGTCGTTTCTTCAAACTGCTAGATGTAAAACCTAAGTAGTGGCAAGCTTGTCCTCGCCTAGAGTTTGGGTTGCCTATAGGTTTACCAAAACAGATGAGATACACATAACTCATAAGTTTTGACTCGTCTGGTGTAGACGAGTCATCCTCCTATCTTTTGTGGCTGCGTAAATTTCTGCGTACTATTGCTTCAGTCGCGATACATTGAGGTTAGTAATGCGCTGGCGACAAACTGGTGTTGGCGATCGCTGTTTGCTGAATTGGTTGCGCGATCGCTACCTTTAAATAACTGCTCGATATACAAGCAGGACTCAAAACAGAGTCCTGCTTGTATATCGAGCGTTGTCACGCCTTCATACCATTTTGATATGACTATGCCACGGGAGATCCCCCCAACCCCCCTTAAAAAAGGGGGCTACAAGCGACTGATTTAGTGCAAAGATAAACAGAATTGGTATCACTACATAAAAATGCTGGCAAATAATGATGCTTGCTTCTGCGTGTGGCTTTTGTGCTACAATTACCGCTTTACGTTTAGAGTGAATTGCTATTAATACGAGATGAAATTAGAGAAAACGTACTAATAAAGCTATTTGAATTAACGTTTTAATTAGCTTTTTCTATAATTATTAAATGGCAATCAACATCAGTATACCTAACGCTATTGACGAATAGTCCGTAGGGTAAATCGGTAGTTTGAGCGCCGACCGTCTTCAGCCAATTTCTAAAGTATTTATCGAGATTTCTGTTATGCTGCCAGGGGGACGAACTGCATAGAGATACTAGTCTACCTCCAGGTTTTAGACATTTATAAGCCTTGATAGTGTGGCTGATTTGTAGCGAGAATGGTGGATTTTGAATTATCCTGTCATACTTGCAATCGAGATTAGGTGTAGTCAGAAAGTCAGAACCGATCGCTAGAAGATTTTGTAAAGTGAGAACCAGTTGTAGCTCTGGAATTGGTTCGATGACTTCGACTATTGCACCGAGATTTTGTAATTCAAGAGCGAGATTTCCAGTTCCAGCACTCGGTTCGAGGCAAAGGCAGCCAGGAGTAATATTGGCATTTTTTATAAGAATTTCTACTACCCACGGCGGAGAAGGAAACACATCCTTGCGATTGAGAATGCTATCAGTTATTGCGATCGGTAAATTTAATAGCTCCACTGCCTTGTTGCTCAATAGTATTTCTCTCAGTAGTTGGTTGCGTGACAAAGCGATGGCGCAGTGCGTCAAGTCCTTCCAGATATTGCATTACGCAAGTTGGTCCCCCAACTTGGTATAGCGCGATCGCATCTGACCATTCTTTGGGAGATGCTTGCTTGTCCTGAAGAATAGCAACAACTGCTGCTGGTAGATGGATAGACGATCCTGTTGCTGAGTCATGGTAAAGTACGGTTTCAGAAAGCAGTTCTCGTTCGCTGAGGACTTCTCCTGTTTTGGACAAATTAATCCGATGCAGTTGTGCTGTTATCCCCGACAACGGTAAGCTACATTGGCTGGTTTTAACTGTATTTTTGCTTGAGTTTTTCCGGTGCTTATTTACAATCACAGGATTTATTGGTGTTTGAACGCTGTAAATTTGGGGAATTTCTAAAGATAGCTGACCCTGAATCTGATAAGTCGTAGTATGTTTTTGGGGAGCGATAATTCTATAGCTGTAATCTGCACTAGAGCGGGGATCGCCAAACTTTCGGAGTTTCACTCTGACTTGATGAAAAATCTGACCTCGAACGTAACTGTTTGCAGATAAAATTGATAATGGTGATTCTTCACTCCATTCGATAGTAACTACGCGATCGCCTGACAAACCTTCATAAATATCTGTAATTCTGGCATGGGGACGACAGGCAATAAATTTGTTAACCCAGTCTTTTTGCTTTTTGTTTAGTCTGGGTTTTCTATAGCTTTTCTTTTTTGTCTTCATAGTACTGGTTTAGTTTTGCTAGTGAGATCTGCATAAATGGAAGACTTATGCAGATTTACTAAGGGGGATACTTAGAAAAGAGATAGCTGTACTTTTCGGCTGCCAAGTATTTCAGGTGCAACTAAGTCAAGAATTTCTTGGCGTTTTTGGGCAACAATTTTTAAGTAGTAGCCGCTGGAGTAGTCACCGCAATTAGTTATTCCTTCAATACCTTGGTAGAAAGTAACAACTTCTCCTGTACTGCCCAGACGCAGAAGGTTTTTTTCACCTTTTTTGATTTTGCGGGTAATTTGTAGTTTAGAGATGGGAAAGCTACCAGAGCTAAGTTGTTGTTTGATGGATTGGTAATAAGTCTCTGCTGATTGAGGATTGCCCAGAAAGTAGGTCAGGTATTGCAGGGGAAATTCCTTTTCTAGTTGCGAGCGATCGCGCTTGCGCCAGAGCCCCTTAGTAGTGACACTGCCATCATCGTGCCAGAGGATGTAGTTTTTAGCGCCGCGTGAGGGAACGAACATAGCAGTGGCTTGAGTTTCAAGTTCGATGTCGATCCCTTCAGGCATTGCCGCTTTTAGGTTTTCATAAACTTGCACTGGCTGGGGGTGGCTGAAGAAGATACCGTCGGTGTCGCTCTCAACTTGGATGCCTCCTTGCTTCTCAATAAATGCGATCGCGAACCGGAGTATGCGCCTACCATAGGCAGTGACGAGAGCAGCAGCTTCCATGTCGTTGAAGCTCAGTCCAGAAGTGCCTAAAAAGCCAAATAGGGAGTTGATCGTGACTTTGAGGGCGCTTTGGGCATGGCTGGCATCTATGTCTCCAGCTTTTGCCAGTTGCTTGAGTCGGAGCCGTTCTTGAGTCAGATATTCTAGAATGCTCAATCCCACTCGGCGCGGATCTTTACCAGAGCAGATGCCGTACTTGAGCATGATACTGGGGTACAGACTAGCCACATCAATTTTGACAACATTACGATGTAATCCTGGTACTGAGATTACCAAACCGCCATCGAACTGCATTTTCCGATCGGCTGTCGGTCGAAGGGTGGGGTACTGGTTTTCAAGTATGCGCTGCCATTTCGTGCCGTTACCCGTGATGGCGAGTTGTTGCAGGTTCATTCTGGGTACGATCCCAGATTCGTAGTAGTATGAAGGCACTAGCTTGTCAGCGATCAGTTTAGTGTCTTCTAGGTCGTAGATGAGATATTGGCGGATTTTTGCCCAGCCTTGACTCTGGGCTCCTTGTTGCCAGCATTCTAGAATTTGTTGGTATGGCAGAACCAACCGCTGTTGTTGGCGCAGTCCCATTTCTAGCACTGCTCGTTTGAGCGAACGAGCGTTGTGAAGGCATTTAGATATATAATCCCATCTGAGAACGCAGATATAAACATCTACGTGTTGGCTGCCTTTGACGTACACCTGATGAATTTTTAACGGCTGACCGAATACTTGTGCTGTTTGGATTGTCCGCAACCTGTCTGCAATTTTGAAGGGATGTCGAATGTTGTATTTTTCACATCGAGCGATGATAAAAGGTAGGTCAAATTGCGTGCCGTTAAAGCTAAGGATTACGTCCGCACAATACCCTGAGACGTGCCTGACAAATTTCTGTAATAAACTACTTTCATCTGATTCCATAAATATCGTGACTTGCCAATTTTCATCCATACAACCAATGGCATATATGCGATCGGTTTGGCTGGAGAGTCCAGAAGTTTCAATATCTATAACCATTTGCCTGAGATGGTTGTAAGGCATTAGCTCTCGATCGGGTTCCCATCGATCTCTGGGAGAGCGATCGGTATAGAAAATATCTAATTCATTTTCATTTACAATAATTTTCCCTTTACTCCCAATCACCAGATTTCTATGATTATATTGTTCCATCGCTATTAGGTAGAATAAATTTAGGCTATTTTTTAGTCAATTAATTAATAAGTTTTGAGATAAAAAATGCAATTTCAAATAATTATAATCGCTCGGTATTCGAGCAGAGAGTGGTAATAGGATACGGAAGAATGTACAGTTTTTCCTCTTGTTGTCTGAGTACTAAAGACAAACATTCTTCCGTCCTTGACAGTCACCGGACAAAATTGGCTAAAACTACCACACTGAGCTTGTCGTTTTGCCTACAGTAGTTAATTGTTTGTGAAGACGTGCTTCTTCGATCGCCTTGACCCATGCAGGAGCTTTCTTGCCGTTGATAGTTGCAAGAGCATTCCATTTTTCCCACAGCTCTCTATAGCCCAGATAGGGGAGTAATTGATGCCCCCAAGCGATCGCGTCGCTGGGATACTCCCAACTGTACCAAGGGTCTGCGGTCGGCTGATTATTTGCTGTTAACGAGCGAGGAATTTTGGCTAGTTCTAGAATTATGACTTCCAGCCAGAGTTGCGACGATTGTTGTTTCATCTGCCGCTCTCTGGAATTAAGTAGTTTGATGGCATCTTGAATTGAGATGGCTTTCCAGTATTGAACTAAAGATTGTAATCTCTCCCATTTTTCTGTTGCCTGCCATGCTAGTTCTGTAGCATCGACGCAGGTTTTGATGACGAGCAGGTCTTTGAGTATTCTCAGGATGTCCAGGTAAACAATGAATGGATCTTTGCCTTGCTCGACGAGTTTTTGGATGATGCGACAACAGGCAGTTACATTTCCCGTGCTGATGTTATCCAACAGATCGAGCAGTTCTGGTTCGGGGACAGTACCAGCCATGAGATACACCTGCTCGGCAGCAATCTGCGTGCCAACATTACTCAGTTGATCGAGCAGGGTTAAGGCATCTCGCAGGCAACCATGACTTGTTTGCGCCACGAGTTGCAGTGCTTCAGGAGTGATGTCAATTTGTTCTGCAACGGTAATTGCTTGCAGGTGGTCTGCAATTGCTTTGGGATCGATCTTTCTAAAGTCAAAACGCTGGCATCTAGAGATGATTGTCAGCGGCACTTTATGCACTTCTGTAGTACATAAAATGAATACTACGTTTGATGGTGGTTGTTCTAGTGTTTTGAGTAACGAGTTGAATGCCGCTAAGCTCAGAGAGTGGCACTCATCGAGAATTATGACTTTGTATCGACTTTCGACAGGTGCAAAACTCGATCTTTCGACGATCTCGCGGATGTTTTCTACGCCGGAGTTACTAGCAGCATCGAGTTCGTTGACATCGAGAGAGTGACTGGAAGCGATCGCGCGGCAAGATTGGCACTGACCGCAGGGTGTTGTGGTGGCTTGGTTGACAGATTGGCAGTTGAGAGATTTAGCTAGGATGCGGGCGGTGGACGTTTTGCCAGTACCTCTAGGTCCGACGAACAAGTATGCTGGGGCAATTTTGCTCCCATTGATGGCGTTAGACAGGGTGGTAGCAATGATGTCTTGTCCTACCAGTTGTGCCAGAGTTTGGGGGCGGTATTTGAGGTGAATCGGATTGTAAGGAATCATCAGCTGATTTGACGAAGTGTTTGTGGAAGTGTTTGTTTGTGTTAGCGCCCGATTTTTGGAATTCGAGCGCCAAGGAGGGCGATCGCCTTTTTAAACTGTCACGGCTGCTTTTGGTTTACTTTGCCTGTTGCGCTTAGCTTTGGTAGTTTGGGCTGTTTCTGATGTTTCGGAGCTGGGTTCGCTTTCGATTTGTGCTACTGTCTCTGTCACCTCTGGTGACTCAACATTCTTGCTGGATTGCGTTTGGGCTACTTCTGCCGGATTGCTAGCAGGGGTAGTATTTGTATTGGCAGGTTTGTCGATCTCATAGCCGGAGGAAATTAACACGGGCATGACAAGGGTTAGTTGGTTGAGGATGCCACCGACAGGGCAGACGATCGCAGGTCTAGATGCTCCGTTCGATTTAATGACGATTTCATCGGTGGTGACGTATTTGACAGCTTCAGCTAGGTAAGTCAGGTTGAAGCCAATGCCGAGCTGTTCGTTGGATGTAGAATTGGCTTTAATAATCAGGGATTCAATAGCGTTACCCACATCGGTAGATTCCGTGTACAGGGTCAGTTGTTGGTTGTTAACATCCCAGATAGTCTTGACAGTTTTGCTTTTCTTCTCGGCTAGGGTTGCAACTCTTTTGAGTCCGGTTTCCAGTGCGGCTTTGTCTACATAGAATTCGTGTTGGAAGCTGGTGGGAATCAGGCTATCGAGCTTGGGAAACTCTCCTTCTAGCAGTCGGGAGGTAATTCTGGTGTTGGGCAAGTTAAATTCCACAAAATTACTGTTGAAGTAAAGAGTGCAAGTACTGTTTTCGCTCTTGGTTGAGAGGATTTTCTCAATTTCTTGCAAGTTTTTGTAGGAAACGGTAAATTCAATATTTTCAGCCATATCTGCATCGAAAGCTGCCGATACTAATGCCAAGCGATGAGAATCTGTTGCTCCCGCTTGCCAGCGATCGCGCTCGAATTTGAAATTGACACCTGTTATGACGGGTCTAGTTTCGTCTTTGCTAGTAGCGAACAGAGTGGCGCGAATAGCTGCCAGGAATTTTTTGACTGGTAACGTGATGCTTCGATCGCCGCCAGTGGGTAGCTGTGGAAATTCACTGGGATTGAAGCTTTGGATTCTTCGCTTGCCACTGGAGTGGGAGATAATGCAGGTGCGTTCTTCTAATTCAAAGCATAGTTCTCCTTTGAGATAGCCAATCGTGTCTGCCAGCAATTTTCCTGGTAGTGCTGCTACACCTGAAATTTTGATGTTGGCTTTGGTTTTGCTATGAATGCCGAGGCTGAGATTAAAGCTAGTGGCAGATAAAGTTTGGGTTTCGGCATCAGCAACTAACAGGATCGCGCCGAGAATGGGATCTGTGGGTCGAGTTGGGATGGCAAGGGAAGCAGCATCTAGTAACTGAGATAGTTTGTCTTGTTCGATGATGAAGTTCATGTTTTTTATGGTGATGGAATTCTACTGAGGGAGGTATTGCCTCCCCTGAAGGTGCTTTTTGAAACTTTAGTAAGGCAGCTCGTCTGCGTTAGCGATGACTGCCACAGCATTGGTGTCGATAGTTGTTGCATTTATGCTATCTGAAGCACTTTCGATCGCTCTGTTATGTTCTTGGGCAGTTTTGAGAATGTTGCTAGAGAACTCGTTGCTACTTTGAACTATCGCCCATAACTCCTCCTCTTTTTGCGGTACGAGGTAATTGCTGAGGTCGTAACCTTGGGGGGCAGGCGTGGCAAAATAAGCGGGAACAGCTACCCATGACTTTTGTTCGCCATCTGGAGGTTCGAGGGATGGCTTGAAGGTAGGATTGAAAATGCCAGCTACGTGAAAGCGTTCATCTTTCGGTTTATACTGAGTTTTTCTTCGGTTGGCATAGGCAATTTCTAGTTGACGCTTAAATTGTCTGTATGCCTCGCCAAAGCGGACTGCTGCTACTCCTTTGATGGAAAGGATCAGCGGTAGGTCGTGGAGATTATTGTTGCTTTCATTTACTAAGTAAATCAAGTAAAAAGTTCGCAGCGTCGCTAAGTTGCCTAATTCCTCATATTTTTTGCGTCCTTCAATGTTTTCGTAGTTAGCAACAAGTTCTCCAGTTTTTCTTAGTTCGATACAGCGCGGTGAAGTCCTTAATATATGCATTCTCGGCGACTGGAGCAGAACGCCTAATTCTGTAGCACCACTAGAAAACGTATGTTCGTAGGTAGCTTCCGGTCCGCGCCAGCCAATCTGTGGTAAGTTTTTGGCTTTAACAAACATACCAACACTTGCAGGAGACTTATCGTTCAAGACTTGACAGATAGGAAGATCGGTAATTTTGCCGTCGTATTGAGAGGATTCATATTTAACAATGAGATTGTCAAAGTCATCTTCAGTAACGGTATTGTTATCTGAGTTTATTGATGTAGCTTGAGTCGTTTGTTTTCGCATATAGCCAGAGTAGATATGTCGGTTCGTCAGCACCAACCGAGATTGCAAAGCAATGAGTCGTTGTTAAAAAAGACTCCAGCATGGCTGGAGAGCGATCTTATTTATGAGTTTTAGTCGAAGATTTGACTAAAACTTTCAGGATTTTTACTGCCGTTACTCTTACTGTAGGTACAATCAATGGATTTTTCTTGCAGCAGCTTGCTTTCCATTTCTAATTCTTTAGCTCGTTGGAATGCCAAAATATCTCTGATTTTTTGCAGTACGGTAATTAATTCATCTAACTTGCTAATACATTTGGTAGTGAATGATATAGAAACATTTTCGCCATTTTCTAGAAAATAAGCGGTCTGTAACTCTTCGCTACCGTAATTACTAATAATTACATTGGGGGTTATATTGACATTAAGCGAATGCTTGAATAACATAAGACTCCTGTTTTTGCTGGTACGTGCATCAATTAATGAAAATCTATTTGAATTGAGTGCGTAATATTTTAACGTCCGCTCGTCTTTCGTGTAGCAGATAACATCAACTTGGATATGTTAGTGCCGTTCGTAACTTTCCAACCTGCATTCTTGCATTTTTCCACCGCCTCATTGAGTTCTACTTGATTGGGTAAAAACTTGTATCGAATGTAAGGAGCTGTACCGCACGCCGGATAGATATAAGTTTGAAAACCATCGCCAACTGCAACATATATCATGCGCTTGTAGTAAATCATTGTTGCTTTAATTTAGTGAGTGCTGATTTTTGTGAAAGCGGATTGAGGTAGTTGTGGTTGTGCGGACAAATTTTGTTGTTTTAGCATCTTTACAAAAATAAATTGAGCAGGTCTTCATTAGATTACGCGACTCTTCTTTACTACACTTAGATAGGACAAAAAGACCTGCTCAATTTATTAAGGTGTAACCCCTTAGATCTTTGACAGCGCACTGCCAAATTATTTTGCTAGAGCATCCCCAAGCCTTACATTCAATTGGTGCAGCCAGTCGTCGAGAGTTTCTAATAACAGCTGCCGTACACAGATGGTTTTCCAGCAAATATTGTTGGAATTTTTCTGCATCTTTAGTTTTGTCAAAACCAAAGTAAGAGACTTTTCTCATCCCTAACGGATTTGTAATTGTTGCGACTCTTGGCGATAAAATGTTGAGCATCCATCCATCTGGTGTTAGCTGCACTTTTTTGAGAGCGATTCTTTGGTAAATCGTGGTATTGTCCATATCTTGTTAGTCACGAGCAGGGAAGATCGGCATTTCCCTACTCCTGTTACGTTCAAATTTCGACTTCGGGAACTGTGGCTATATATTCTTGAGTGGTAAGTTCGCCATTGAGGAACTTTTTGAGATTCAGTTCGCTAGCATCGTCATCAAATTCCGAAAGAGTAGTGGAAGCAACATCTTTTTCAGATTTTGTCAGTTTTAAGAGAATGCTTTCTAATTTCTGCTTAAATCTTTCGTGTTGTTGCCTACTGTATCCGAAATGATAGATAGGCGCTGACTTGGAGTTAACTAACAGGTAGCTGATGCCAATCTGTTCGGGAGAAAAGCTACTGTTTTCTAGTAAGAGAAACAAGCGAAGTTGCGTTTGCCAGCTTGCGAACAACTGTTGGTAGCTGGGCGGACAATGTTGAATCGACCAATCTATAGCAATTAACCGCTCTTCTCTTTCTATAATCAGATCGTATTGTGCCACTAACAAGTTATTGTTAATAAGTTTTTGCAAGCTGACATTCCAGCTCTTAGCGATCGCCGGTGTGCTAATAATTGGTTGAACCTTTTCTACCCATGCTTTGAGCTGAGGAGAATTGTTTAGCAATGGTTCCACAGATAGACCCATACCTATCTGTTGCATAATTAGGTGAAATTGTTTGCTTAGAATATTTACTCGCTCGCCAAAACCTGGAGTGTAAATACTTTCTGGCTCGAACTCTGAAAATTTCTCTGGATCGGTTGCTAAAATTTCAAGTTGTTTGTAGTCGATCTGATTCATCTTCCATAGCAATAGCATTCAACGGTGAGTGCAAAGCACTACCGTTGTTAGCTTTTGTACTGGATTTCTTAGTGTTGAAATTGAGATAAAGTAGAGCGTGTAGTATAAAGGGATTTGCAATTCATCGTTTTGCAGTCAAAATACGTAGCGAATTTTCTCAATCCTCCAGTAAATGTGAGTTCTAAAATGTATTGACTGGCTATTGTAGCGGCAAATTGATTGACAAATAATGCCTGATAATTGTGTAGTTGAATTTCAGCACAAGAGAGACGAGAACTCGACAATTCTTCCGCTCGCGCCACTAGTAGTTCTGGGTGAACCGATGTTGGAGATGGAAGTTGGTAGCAGAGATTAGGGCATTCGGGGCGATCGAAAGCATGTGATAGATTAAAGTTGTTAGTGGTTCCTAGCAAGACTTGACCGCTGGTTTGAGCGTTGCCGCAGTCAAGCCAGAATATGGAAGCTGCTTGCGTTTTTGAATTGTATTCCAGGCAGCGCTCGATCTCTGCTCTAGCTGCGGCATTATCAACGCAGCCGATAATGACTGTCAGCATATTCCATTGTTTTAGTTTATTCACCATCTGACAGTCAAAGGGCTTTTCGATCGCTTTAATGCTAATTCCAAAGGCGCTGCTGTAACGAATTGCTAGTGCTGCTGCTTTATTCATGCCGATTTCTTCAGGCAGGAATATTTGTCTGGGAATATTGCGCGACTCTACTGTATCGAAGTCAACGATATGAATAGATACTTGTTTTTTAGTAACGCTTTGAATTTGGCAAACGACTTTGCACAGTTCTCTGATGATACAGCTACCCGTTCCACCAGCACCGACAAGGACAAACTGAATCTGAGTATTTCCAGCCGGAATAATCGGTACTGAATTAGCAAACGATAAGTCGATTGTCATACGGCAAAAATCCAAGCGGTGGGTATGTTGAAAAAGCGATCGTAAACTCCCAATCGCACGCTAATAACAGGACGAGCGGGTAAAGAACCGATGACGGCGAAGATTCTGAACTTACCGCTCTCTTCGATATCGTCTTGAGTTGAAAAGCAAGCTGGCGCTCCTGCATGGCTGTGGATTTCGATCGGGGCAGTTTCATAAGTGGAATTAAATGACGATTCTATTGCGGCAACGCTCGTGCGGCTAGCTGTTTGCGCTGGAACGTGCAGTTGCCATTGGTTGGTATAGTCCAGATAGAACAAAACTTCTCGATCGCCTGCTTCTAGGCAAATATGAATAATTTCTGAAATAGTTGACGCGGGGACTTTTGGTGGCACGAGGCGAAAATAAGGCTGGATGTGGGGAAGATTGTCAACGGTGATATTGGCGACGGGTAAGCATACTTCTAGTTCTGGGCGGTGCGATCGCAGGAAAATACCATTACCCGCCATCCAGTATTCTTGTAACTTTCCAGAATAGGGAGGGAGATTGCTAGTATCGCTGGCGATAATGTTATAGCTGCAAAAGGGGTTGTTCATAGCGCGACCGGTTAACCTTTTGGTAGAGTGAGTTGCTACTCAGTATGAGCGTGCAGCGCTGTACTCGTTGTTTGGTTGCACGACTGACATGTGCTTTACGGCATAATTGAACGGCTAGGCGCACAGCAGATCGTTGGAGGCAGGCTTGCATCTGCTCTGGTAAGCAGCAGAGCCTTCTTATGAAAGTCACGACATAGCCTCAGACTACACAAACCTAGTCAAATACTCAGAACCAATTGCATCTGGTGGCAGCTTTTTGTGGCTTTTGGTAGCGATTTAGGATTATGTTGCACTGCCGCACAGTATTTTGCATAGGTGCAGCGAGCGCAATTTTCCCCGTTTTTGCTTCCCACAAGTCATCTGTACGCAACCTAAAGGCAAAATCGCGCTATCGTTACTTCTACTAGCTGCTTGCGCTCTGGTGTCGCATCAAAGCTCACCCGATCTCCCGTCCGCAGGTACAACCAACTCAACTTTTGCTATTCTTGGCAAACAGACTCAGCAGGAGGCAGTTGCAGTGACAGAGCAGCTAGCGTTCGTACTGGAGGTGCTTGGCGGTTATTATGAGGAATCAGTTTGCAAGTGAGAATTCAATTCGGCTAATTATGCGGCGAGCAGTATCTAGAGCCTGGCTGAAGGAAGGTCGTTCAGTCTCAGTAGCGTAAGACATGCCGACGACGAAACGCTCGTATTCATTTGCATAAATTGGATCGTCTTCTAGATAGAGCAGCATCCTTCGCAAACGCTCTATCGGTGGTACTGTTGAAAGATTGAGATCTCGATCTCGTCGTGCATCTTCTGCTAAAAGCAGAACAACTAGGTTTGGGAAGTTTTCATAGGCGCTGATATATTCTTCTAACGCCGTTAGGTCGTGCAGGTGGCGGATGAGTGTCGGATCGTCACCTTTGCTGCCACGCCGTCGCGACAGTACGCGCCAAGTCAAAGCGCTGAGTTTGTCAGCAGCTGTTTCTACGGGCGAGACGCAAGCAATTGAGGTGACTTCAGGACTTTGCCGCATAGCCTGGGCGATGAAGGATTGCAAAGGTCTTTCTTCAAACGGTAGAGCTGGCGGCTTAAAAGTGATTTCTAGTCTGATCTGAGGACGTAGTGCTAGAGCTGGTGCAAAGTTTTGCCGATAAACAATTTGACAGTTGAAGAAGCGTCCTTGATTGCGGCTTTCAATCTCCTTATCGTCAAGCAACCAGTCGGGACTGCCCTGGCGGATTGATTCAACGAGCTGGCGGCGGTAATTGCGGCATTCGTTGCGGTTAAAGCCAGTAGCTGGAAGCATAACCTTGAAATCCAGATCTTCGGAAAAACGTTGTATCAAACCATATCCTTTTGACAAGCTGGTGCCGCCGGAGAACACCAGCCGCATAGCGGAATTGTTGACGGCATTCAGGGCAGCCACCAGCCGCATAGCGTGCCAATCTTTTTCAATGAAGGATGCATCTACGCCGAGGTCAGCGGCAAGCAGTTGTACCAACTCTGGATTAGGAGATGCGTTCAAAGGTTACGTACTTCCCGTCATAGCCGATCTGGCGCGCCACGCGCCCTTTGATCCCAACGACTCGTCCAGTTGGAATTTGAGTCGTCTGACCCTCGTTATAAGCTCGGTCGTAGCTTGAGAGAGCCACTTCCACCTTCAGTTTCTTCAACGCTTCGGTTGCTAAGTCACGCAGTCCTTTTCGGGGTACTGCACGGTTTGACAAGGGCGAGACAGATGCTTTGGCGTAAAGACCGTAGCCGATTTTCACGAGCTTGCCTTTCGCCACTAATTGGCGGAGACTGCGACCAACTTGGTCGTAATCCGCCAGATCGTCAAAGTCTTTACGCATGAAGACCTCACCTCTACTACGCCCAATGCGGGAGGCGATTCGGTCTTCTAGAGTTTTAAAATTTCTCATCGCGTCCTTCCCAAGCAGGGGGTTGGCAAAAATACGACATTTATATCTTACCAAAATACGACAAATTTTTTCCTCGATCTAATAGGGGCAAATAAATTCATCCATCTGCAAAAAAAACGAGCGACACAAACAGCAAATTTTTCACTGGCTCGCTCGATGCCAACTGCTCGCTTTCTACGATGCCAGGAGGGGTGGAGAACTGCTGGCAAACAATCTATATCTGCCTAAATTTACTCAAATCTAACCAGAGTTAACTCTTGCAAGACTTGGTTCCCTATTTAGGGCAAGCTCTTTTCTGGCTTGTTCTCCCCAAGGCTTCTGAGCCAGTTCAGGACTGTGGATACACCCCACCGAATCTTATGGTGATTGTCTTTCCCTGAGTGCAAAAGCGTAACGTGTTACCATCACCCACCCTAACTACCGTAGGTAAAGCATTTTGTGTTCCTGCTGCAACGAGAACTACCAGCAGAGAGAAAATAAATAAGAGTAGTGCTTTCATACGGGGAGCGAAAATTCTCCCTATTATGCTTCTCTATGTAGCTTGTTGAGGAAACTTTTGTTCGTTCGCTAAATTCACTAGATAAACAAATATTAATTAATGCTAAAAGAGCCTCTCCAGCTTTTGAACATCAGTTACCCTCTTGTCAGTTATCATCACTAACTTTATGTCAACTTTATGTCAACGGTAATTATTCAAGCTAAATCGAGCGACTTTCCTACAACGGCAAGGAATTTCTGCTGGTTCGACTAAGCTAGCACGGGTTCGAGCTTCAAGCAGTTCGTCTCTAACCGATCGCCCTGTGGCAACACAATCTATTTAAGTCTAGAGCAATTAGAACAAGTATTTAACCAAATCGATGCTCGTTTGGAAAAATTGAGCTAATCAAAAATTAGTGAAGTGTAAAAAGTTGAGGAAGTTGAGGGAACAATTAAAGTGAGATTGAAATCAAGTACGCGATCGCTTTCAAAAAATTAATTTATGAAACTTGAGGAGATTTATCAGTTTTTTGTGGCCCAACCACCAGTTTATCTGACGCAGGAGCAAGCTGTTTGCTACGTGCTGTCAGTTTTGCTTGAGAGCGAATCTTACGGTACTGGGTTGATTGAAAAGCTAGAGTCCGAATACCCTAACTACCGTCTTTTCGATACAGTCTTGTACGCGGCGCTATCATTTCTGGAATCCGAGCAAGTGGTCGCTTCTCGCCTTCAGAAAGTCGAAGGGCGCGGTCGTCCCAGGCGGATGTATTCGGTCAGCCCCCAATGGCTTTGGCGTTGCACAAAAACTAGCCGCTTTATGGCGAGGATTCGTTACCAAACAGCCCCAAGTCTTGAAGACTGTTGCCGTTTGAAGCGCGATGCCTTTATGCGGTATGCTCTTCGACCATGCGATCGCATGGTCGAAGCGACCTTCGCCTCTCCACTATTTGTATTTGACGCGCCTCAGCACCAACGCCAAAAGCACGAAGCAGCCACTAACTACTTAGGAGGCAATCGATTTGAAGGACACAACACCACAAAATTCCCCACCACAACACTCTCAACCACCCGTCACCCGTTGGGAACTAATCGACGCGATCTCCAAACTGTACGTGATTCGGGACGAGCCGAATCAATTGAGAACTTCTCTCAATAAACCCAGAAAGCCTTGTTGCTAGTAGTTGCAAAAGTCTGAGCCAAGCTATTTGGGGGCAATAGTTTGAGCCGTTTTCAATGACTTGACGAAACATCCAAAACATCAAGTGACAACTCGATGTAGGATAGTAATTGTGAAGTAAATCTAAACAAAAGAAAAAGTGAAGGTCAAAGGCAACGGACGCGCAAAAATACTCACGCAGGCTGAACTGGAGCGCCTATTTACACGCGGCTTCCTCACCCCTAGAGACAAGCTACTCTTTGCGATCGCTTACTACTGCGCCTGTCGCGTCAGTGAAGTTTTGGCGCTGACGGCGGCAGATTTAGCTGGTAGTGTGGTGACGCTGCGTAAAGCTACCACCAAAGGCAAGATGGCGACGCGCACTCTGCCTTCGCACCCGAAGCTACAGGCATATTTAGCAGCTTACGATCCACCATCTAGTCTGTTGTTTCCAGGGCGGAGTAAAGACAAGCCACTCAGCAGAGCAGCTGCCGATCTAATCCTCAGAGCTGCTTGCAGGCGAGCAAGGATTAGGGGCGCTTCGACTCATTCATTTCGTCGCACGGCGCTCACGAATATGTCCAATGCCAACGTGCCGATCCGCGTGATTCAGGAAATTTCGGGACATAAATCTTTGACTGCTCTCCAGCGTTATCTGGAGGTGAAGCCAGATCAGGTCGAGTCGGCGATCGCGCTGTTGGTTTAATTTACAATCCAGCACTTGAGGCAGAAGCAGATGAAGTTGTCAAGAGATGTTTTCGGAAAAGTTGGCTCTGCCAACTCAAAGGGGCGAGCCAGTAGTCGTAGGTCAGACGATCTTGACTGGGAAATAGCAAGAAAGCGCCCAGGAGGTAATCGATCAAATTGTCGTAGCTCTGGATGCGGGTGAAAGATTGCATCTGTATTAGTACCGCCAAAAATGCTTGCGACGTTTCCACTCCCATCATCATCATCTCCCGTTCTTGCTGCTTAGAGAACTTGACTTTCGTGCCGTACCAATTCCACAGCAAGCAGCACTGCTGTAGCGATAAATGAAGCGGTTGTAGTAGCAATGCGGCACGATAATATAGCCCAGAGCGCCTCAGCATATAGGGATGAATTGGCAAGGGAAGATTGGCAATCTTGCCTGCTTGAGCAATTAAATAGTGTAGCGAGCGCTCGCCCAGGCGCGTTTGCCGTTCTGTGGCGAATAACCAATCGCATCGACGCTCTTGTGCTAGGTGTTGTAGCAATTCCATTTCAGCAGCACACAGAGGTTGAAGATTGACTTGTTTGTGCAGGCGAGCGCCACTTTTGAGTTCGCGGTTGCGGATGATGTAGAGCGTTTTTCTGGTCAAGTCTAGGTCAGACCAACGCAGCCAACATAGCTCGGATGGCTGTAAACCATTGGCAGAATAGCAATAAGGCGATCGCCTTGTTCCTGGTGGGGTAACGAGTTTGTGACATCGCGGCGATGACTGCATCGATTTCGTGCAGGTAAAGAAATTCACGTTCGCGGCGTTGTTGGAATACAGTTTTGAGGGGTGGCGGTGTCCTGGGCATGGAACGGACAAATTTTTCGGCAAAGTCGCGGTTAATTATGCCATACCATGTTGGTTGAAGGAAGATCGATTTTGTTGAGACATTGAAGCTAGTTTCATGCAGGGGCAAATTCTGTCTCGACAGCGCCCGCACGTGAGTACCCGCTCTTTTCTTTTTGGTGAGCTTGGTAATTAGCTGTTTCCAAGCCTTGCTACTTGAGTATAGTCAGCGGAGTAAAGATTTCCTTGCGCGTCGCGACCGACAATACAGCCACCACCCCAGGCACGAACAACCGTCACGATTGTATCGTGCATTTTGACAGTATTGCCTTTTTGGAAAGAATGTTGGATGACAGACATAGTGAAGATCTCAAGATTGGTCAACTACCGTGATACTAATACGACTAAGCACTCTTGCTCTCAACTATTGGCTGGCATATTGGCAGTTGAAAGGAGCCGCATGGCTGAGGTGGAGATCGACGAATGGTGAAACTGGGGTCTCCAGTACTTGCTAGATGATATTGGATGCAGGCGTGAATGTCGTAGGCATTCCGCGCCAAATCGGGTACGAGAGCGCTATTAATACCCAGATGTTGACTAGAAGATAGTTCTGTAATCACGGGCTTGAGTTGGTTCAGGCATTCGTCTAATTCTTGATAACGCTCGACGGGTAAACGGTCGTTGAATAGCCAAGCCACTTCTTCTAGTTGCCCCATGTAGAGACGAGCTAGGAGTTCGCAAGCTTTGGAAATAACAGCTAGCTGTTCGTCACTCAATCCTTCCAAATTAACCATTCTATTGTCCTCCTCTATTTTTTTATTTCTTTGACAATCTTATCATTTTTACATTCTAACTAGAACATAAAAATGATATTCTATTTAGAATATAAAAACCTTCAGTTCGCGAATACTATTTAACTAATGCCATTAGATAACCAGCAGCCGATCGCTCAACTCGTGGAAGAGCGCGAGCAAACTTATCCCAGTGGGGCGCAGCAACCGCTTAGTGCAGCAACTCCTCGTGTGGGACAACTTTCTGGGCAACAGTGGCGACATCTGGAAAAAGAGCCAATTTATTTACTGAAGCTGACAGTTAAAGTAGGAGTGCAATCGCTCAAATTGGATGGCTCCCATTTAGGGATTGGGGATGATGTCTTGAGATTGTTGGAGAGTGCGGCAAAGGGGGGCTACGCAGCGAAAATTAACCACCGCCTCAAAGATGCTGCTACCAAACTTCAAGCACGACAGAAAATCATCTACAACCGCTACACCCTTTTGAGCGAACCGTTCCGCTTCGTACACGAATCGGCATTGCCCGATGCCCTAGAAGCAATTGAAGGGATGATGGCAGAAGCTGATTCTTTGCGGCAAGGAATTTTAGCAACATACGAAGAAGAATATGCTGGTTTCTTGTCGTGGGTGGAGCGAGTACTAAAAGCGGCAGCATTAGAACCAAAAGCAATTGAGCTAGCGTTGCGGCAGTATGCTGATGCTTATCCGACTCAAAAGGAACTGCAATTAAATTCATTGCAAATTCTAGTGGAAGGACCGATAAAAATTCCTTCCCTGCTAGAGCGTTCGGAGCGCGAAGCAGAAGTGCAAAGGCAGCAGGCAGAGGCAGAGGTAGCCTCTGTCGAACGGCAAAAACTCAAGTTAATCGAGCGATCGCAACAAACGTTACAGCAGACTTTAATTTCAACTCTATACGACGCGCAAATCAGAAGTCGGGACGAGGCTGACGCAAAGCTGGCACAATTGCTAGAAAGCTTTAATTTGTCGGGAGCGGATGCGACATCGAGAACGGGGCAGAAGTGGGACACCTTAATTGCTCGCTTGCAAGTCTTGATGCAATACGATCGCGATTTAGAGCCACTCGTAGAGAGGGCGAGGCAGTTGGGGCAGCTATACCTGAGTGACAGCCCCGACTTAGATCGGATACAGCAGCACTTGGAAGACTTCCGAGCCATGCTGAAGCAGCGCGTGCAGCAGAAAAACTCGACTGGAGAGGGGCTTGCCAACTTGACGAAGGCGTTGGCACTAGATGCGGGTTACTCCGAGTTATTGAGGCAGTTAGAGGCGATCGCGCAGCAACCAGATCCGGAGCAGTTACGGCAACTCAAGGGCAAGTTGGCATCGATGGAGAATTTGTTTAAATTCCGTACCAAGGACTTGCTCAAACGCTGGCAGCAGGCAGAGGCAGCGGTGCGCCAGGAGTTGGGGTTAGAAGCAACAGCCAAGACAAAGGATCTCGTTACTGCTCCAGATACCGTCGATAGCGACGAGTGCGAGCGTGACTCGACCGCTCGACCTTACGACCCAGAGGCAGGATTTTAGGAGAACTCACCTTCTAGTTGGAATACAGAATTCAGATTCTAGTTAAAAAACGAAATTAAATCATCATGATTAAATCATGGCAATCGCTAAAAACACCAAAAAGTTAGCTGCTCAAATCCCCAACAATGCCCCATCTGGCTCTGCTCTAGAGCGGTTGCAGCAATTACGGCGAGAGTTGAATCAGATTTTCTTGGAGCGTTCTACTGTTATTGATGGAGTGCTAGCCGTATTGCTAACAGGTGGAAACGTGGTTTTATTTGGTCCGCCTGGTTGTGCTAAAAGTTGGATGTTACAACAGTTATGCCGAGCGATCTCTGAAGCTGTATTCTTCGATCGCCTGTTGCAACCGACCATCACTCCTGACGAGTTACTAGGGCAACTGTCACTGCGAGCATTACAGCAGCAAGACGAGTTGATCCGCAACACCAAACGCCGACTACCAGAGGCACATATTGCTTTTTTAGATGAAGTGTTTCGCGGTAACTCCACTAGTCTCAACGCTCTATTGCGGTTGATGAACGAGCGAGTATTCGAGAATCCAGAACCGCAGCCAGTCCCGCTACTATTCTTGTGCGGTGCTGCCAATAACGTTCCCACTGATGGAGACTTGGATGCTTTCGTCGATCGCTTCGTCTATCGCCCTTGGTTGCAATACGTTCGCAAGCTAAGTTCCAAACGGGAATTAATTCACCGAGCTAGGCATAATCTCAAACCAGAGGTGATGGTGCGCCTGAGTCTGAATGAAATTCAAGCTTTACAGCAACAAGCAGCAAGCGTACATTTTTCCGACGAATTGGCAGAAGAGTTGATCAAATGCCAATTGGCACTGGAGAAGGAAGGATTTTGGATTAGCGATCGCAAGCTGCAACAGCTAGTCAAACTGCTGCAAGCCCATGCGCTGGTGCAGGGCGATTTGCAAGTGTATCCAGAATCTTTTCACGAATTGCTGCCAGACTGCCTGTGGCAGAGAGATCCTAAAGAA